>JAKUTI010000292.1 GCA_022448765.1 Pseudomonadales bacterium | reverse complement strand
GAATGTGTCTGCGGATGTGAACTAACGTTGGCCCAATGCCGCATCAATGATACGGCCTGTGGAGTGAGCTTGCCGCTTGCCGAACAGGTTGTGAACGAAATCGCCGGCGCAAACTAGTCCGGTTACAGCTCACCAGCTTCAATAATCTGCCGCTCACCTCGTCAATTTATGTTGTTGGCTGTTTGGCCGTGGTGTTCCTCTGCAATCCGTCGAATGCCGGGGTGTCGCCTATAGTCGGAACGTCCTCAGCGGAATCCCGTCCGAACATTCCACGCAGGCCTCGGCTGATGTCATCGAGAATCAGGTAGGCGGTCGGTACGAGAACGAGAGTAATTACCGTCGCAAAGATGACTCCGAACGCAAGGGAGACTGCCATCGGTACCATGAACGCCGCATCGAAGCTCTTTTCGAGCATCAGAGGCGCCAGACCAAAGAACGTGGTGAGTGACGTCAAGAGAATCGGGCGAAAACGATTGGACCCAGCTTCGCGCAACGCAACGTTCATATCGGCATGAACCTCTCGCTTGCGATTGATGAAGTCGACCATGATCAAACTGTCGTTCACGACCACACCAGACAGGGCGACCAGTCCAAACATTGACATCATGGTGACGTCGATGCCCATCACGATGTGGCCCCACACAGCGCCGACTAGGCCAAAGGGGATCGCGCTCATGATGATCAGTGGCTGGACGTAGGATTTGAGTGGTATAGCGAGCAACGCGAAGATCATGAGAAGGGCGAGTAGAAACCCGCGCTGTAGTCCTCCGATTGCATCGGACATCTCAGCTTGCGCGCCTTCGAAGGTGTAGAACACGTTTGGGTAACGTGACAGGACATCAGGGAGAATCCTCGTCTCCAATTCGTTGATGACCTGATTCGAAGATGTGACACTTGCGTCGACTGCGGCGGTGACGTTGACCGCGCGATTACGGTCGACACGGGCAATCGACGCAAAGCCTCGGCCGGGTTCCACGACAGCCACCTGTCCGAATGGTACCTCGCCCCCGTCTGGGGTCCGGATTCTCATGTTCTCGAGATCGCCTATCGATCGGCGTTCATCCCGCGGATAGCGCACCATGACCCGGACGTCGTCTCGGCCCCGCTGGATCCGCTGTGCTTCTTCCCCGTAGAACGCCTGGCGCACTTGTCGCCCAAGATCTTGCAGCGAAAGTCCAAGCCCCTCGGCCGCTGGCTTAATTCCGAGTTTCAATTCCTCCTTACCAGCTCGGAACGAGTCGGTGATTTCGTAGACTCCGGCAAAATTCAGGAGTTCTCTCTTAACGTCGTCGGCCGCCGAGCGCAGCGTGTCAATATCGGGACCTGCCAATTGGACGTCAACGTCGTTACCGGGATTCATAATCGAACTCTGGATGGTGACCTCGACGGCCTCCGGGATTCCACCGATCGCGTCTCGCCATTTGATGCCGAGTTGTTCGCTGTTATAGATGCGCTGTTCCGTGGGTAGAAGTTCGACGGTCACTTCGCCGACGTTCGAAGCCGATGTGTTGATAACCCGTCCCATCGGACCACCTCCTCGTGCGGCAATCGGCTGGTCGCCGACTGCCGCGTGAGTGTGAAGGAAGTAGTCATTTCCAGTTTCTTGGAGTAGGTCTTGTCGCACACGGGCGGCTCCAGCCTCGATTTTGGCGACTGCTTCAGAGGTGACGTCCACTGGCGTGCCTTGCGGCATCGTCACCGTTGCCGACATGAAATCTGCTTCGATCGACGGGAAGAAATGAAAATTCGGCCGCCCCGACAGTACCATGCCGATCGTCAGAATCATTGCTGCGCCGCCCACTGCCGCCGTCAAATACCGCCACTGCAGTGCCGTCTCGAGGAAGGGGCGGTAGATTCGCTCGATGACGAGTTTGAGACCGTTGGCGAACTGTCCCTGAAATCGTCGCCAAGGACCCGGCCGCTTGGGTTTGGGTATGTGTGACAGATGCGCCGGCAGGATCATCAGCGACTCCACCAGCGAGAAGAGCAAACACGGAATTACGATGAGTGGAATAACGCGAAAGATCTTGCCCATCATGCCTGGTACGAACATCAAGGGCATGAAGGCTGCCACAGTAGTTAGAACGGCAAAGATGACCGGTTTCGCAATCTCCTGACCGCCCTTGATCGATCCGCGCAAGCCGTTCCCGTGTTCTTCCTGGTGCCGGTAAATGTTTTCTCCCACGATAATCGCGTCGTCGACGACGATACCCAGCACGACCACGAAGGCGAACAACGACATGACGTTGATTGAGACATCTAGGCCGGGCATCATTGCGAGCGCGCCGAGGAACGAAATTGGGATCCCAAGGCTCACCCATACCGCGAGCCGTAGCTCCAAGAACAAGGTAAGAACGAGAAAGACAAGAAGGAATCCAGTTGCCCCGTTTCTCAGCATCAGTGAGAGGCGGGCGTTTAGTAACTTGGCCGAATCTTGCCATACGGTCAGCGCGACGCCGGCCGGTACTTGGTTTTGTGCAATGGCGACGTACTCGTACACGCGCTCGGCGATTTCGATAGCGCTCTGGTTGCCGGTTCGGAATACCGACACCAGGATGGTCGGCTGTACGTCGAAACGGC
>JAKUTI010000291.1 GCA_022448765.1 Pseudomonadales bacterium | reverse complement strand
CCGGATGGGCATGGCCGTGAATGAGCGACGTAAAGTTATTCATAAAGTCGAGTAGCTCATGACCATCGACGTCTGTGATATGGCAACCAGACCCGTGATCCATGACCAACGGATATGGCCCGTAATGGGCACTCGACCGGGTATCACCGCCCGGAAATACGGCAGTACTTCGCTCTGCTAACGTTTCCGAACCGGGACTGAACCGGCGATATTCCATGACCAGTGGATGTTCTTCTCGCGTAGCCATCGTCATTCCTTTCGCTTGCTTGTCTGCACCAAGCCACCACGGACGCATGCTAACGCAAGTTTCTTGCCCTCAATGCCAAACTGCTGGCTAGTCGTGTCAAGATTCTCGGACAGGACCCCGAGACATGGCGTTATAGTGAGCTGATCATCCGGGGAAAAGTCATCGTGAACCCTCAATTCGTCGCGCAAGCGAGCAAACCAGTTTTCGGACTCTTCCGACCCAATCGTCGATGACTAAGTTGCAGCTAAACGGCAAAACTATTGCCGTTGAAACAACTGAAACGACCCCCCTCGCATACGTGTTGCGTAACGAGTGTGGCATCAAGAGCGTAAAACTCGGTTGCGAGGCGGAACAATGCGGCGCCTGCATGGTTCTCGCGGACGATCGACCGGTACCCAGCTGCACACTCACTTTCGAGGAAGCGGCGAACTATCGCCTCACGACGCTGGAGGGTTTGGGAAAGGGCGAAGTGCTGAGCCAGGTACAACACGCTTTATTGGCGTCCAATGCCAGCCAATGTGGCTACTGTCTCTCAGGTATCGCCATCGCGGCCCACGCTCTTTTTCAATCGAACGCGCACCCGACACGCAACGATATTGTCACTGCGTTAGACGGACATCTCTGTCGATGTGGCGCGCATCCTCGTGTCATCCGAGCGCTTGAGCAACTGGCAACATGAGCAATTTACCAGGCTCGCTGATCGGTACACCCGAGCTCGACCGATGGATTGCCATGGAGGATGACGGCAGCATCACCGTGTCCACGGGAAAGGTCGAACTCGGGCAAGGGATCCTGACCGCTATTCAGCTGATTGCCGCAGAAGAGCTCGACGTTAACCCCGACCGGATCCGTGTTCGATCCGCCCAGACGGGGATCACACCCAACGAAATGATCACCGCAGGATCAATGTCCATCGAACAGAGTGGTGCCGCGGTGCGGCAGGCATGCGCGTGGGCGCGTCGGCTGATGTTGTCTGAAGTGTCCGACGATCCGGCGCAACTTGAGGTCTCGAACGGCGTGGTAACCGGTCCAGATCTGAACGCGCCCACGAGTTACGCCGAAATTCAGGCGGGCGCGCCGTTCAAATTCAAAATCAAAGAGCTCACGCCGGAAAAAGACTCCTCGAAATACACCGTCCTTGGTCGTAGTGACCATCCCCGAATCGACCTCGAAGACAAGATTCGGGGTGTCGGTGCGTTCGTACACGACCTCGAATTTCCCGACATGTTGCATGCACGGGTCGTGCGACCCCCCTCGTATCACCATCGTTTACAAAGCGTCGACTTGTCATCCGTCGAAGCTCCAGATTTAGCCTTCGTCGACGGGAGCTTCATCGCCGTCATGAGCACCAGCGAGTACCGAACGACCCGGCTCGCCGAGACCGTTCGGAACGCCACGGTTTGGTCGCAAACCCGGCCAATTCCTTCCGAAGAAGCGATGACCGATTACCTCGTTGCTCATGAAAAAGCTGCGTTCCCGATCCTAGATGCCGTACCGGAGGAGGTTCCTCCGAGATCGCTCACGACCACGATAAACGCCGTCTATTCTCGACCCTACCTGATGCACGGCTCTCTTGGGCCGTCAGCCGCAGCCGCCCAGTGGGTTGACGGAATTCTCACGGTTTGGTCGCCGAGCCAAGGGATCGAGCTCATCCGGCCTACCCTTGCTCAGCTTCTTGGGATCGACGCCCAAGTCATTCGAATCATCTACGCCCAAGGAGCCGGTTGCTATGGCCACAATGCCGCCGACGATGCCACGGTCGATGCTGCACTGTGTGCACGGGCGGCACCCGGAAGACCCGTTCTGTTGAAATGGTCGAGGGAGGACGAACACCGGTGGGAACCGTACGGTCCGGCGATGCGCGTCGGGATGGGGGCGAACTTAAGCAGTAGCGGCAACATTGACTTATGGACACACGATGTCTGGAGCTTTTCGCACGCTGGTCGACCGGTCCCAGGGCAACTTGGCATGGACGTCGTCGCGGCTTGGCATCTGGACGACGGGTTTGAACCCAACGAACCGGCTCCGCGGCTAGGACCCGAGTCGGGGATTCATCGCAACGCCTTACCCATTTATGAATTTCCCGATCAGCAGGTCGTAAAACGATTTGTAACCGACTCGCCCCTTCGAACATCCTCGTTACGCAGCCTAGGTGCCCACTGCAACGTGTTTGCCATCGAATCATTCATGGACGAGTTAGCGCTAGCGGCGAATACCGACCCCGTCGTTTTTCGCTTGCGCCATCTACAAGACACGCGCGCCATCACCGTCCTTGAGCGAGTGGTTGAAATGGCCGGCGGCCTGAATGGGTCCAGGGGAATCGGCCTTGCGCAAT
>JAKUTI010000290.1 GCA_022448765.1 Pseudomonadales bacterium | reverse complement strand
GGTGGGTTGGTCCCCCATTTCCTCAATATTTTCTTCAGGGTGTTCCTCGGCTTCGTCATCTATCACCACGAGATCCGATGCTTTGGTGACCTTGCTCCTTCGAACCGCTGAGAAGCCCTCTACTAGCTCCCGCAATTCGTCACGAACCGTATTTCGTTGTTTCGTCTCAGATGACAGCAGTTTCTTTAGCTGAGCTATGTCTGTTTGCACATCTGCAAGTTCTTCGCGCAGCCTGTCGACCTCAAGTGCTGTCAAACGACGAAGCTGCATATCCAGGATGTGGGTCGCTTGCACATCAGTTAACTTCAATTCCTTAATTAACTGGGATTTGGCTTTCGCTGCATCTTTGGAACTTCGGATGATTGCGATGACCTTTTCAATATTGTCGAGCGCTAGCAAGAGGCCGAGGAGAATATGCTCTCGCTCTTCAGCACGCGTTAACCGATATGTGGCGCGCCGGACTATTACATCCAACCGGTGATCGATGTAATGCTGACACAGGGCACGAAGCCCAAGAGTTGTTGGCACGCCGTCGACAAGCGCGACGTTATTGATTCCGAAGCTTTCCTCTAATGGCGTGAGCCGGTAGAGCTTCTCTAATAGCGAATGTGGGCCGACGCCGGATTTGCATTCAATAACGAGCCTCAGACCGTGATGTCGATCGGAAAGATCCACGACTGCCGCTATTCCTTCTAGCTTTCCGGCACCAATAAGTTCCCGAATCTTTGCCTGGACACGCTCTGGGCCCACGGCGTAAGGCAATTCAGTAACAATAATCCCCTGTCGTCGAGCAGTAATATTTTCGATTTCTGCTCTCGCCCGAATTCGTATCGTCCCACGGCCCGACTCATAAGCATCTCGTAGGGAACCGTCATCAACGATCACGCCTCCCGTAGGGAAATCGGGTCCTTCAACATGTTTCATCAGTTCGTCGACAGTCGGCTTTGGCCGTCGTTTCGTCAGGACGTGTTCAATAGCTGCTGCTATCTCAGCAAGGTTGTGCGGTGGCATGTTTGTGGCCATACCAACGGCAATTCCCGAAGCCCCATTCACCAGCAGGTTCGGAAGCGCGCCCGGAAGACATATCGGTTCATCCCGCTCGCCGTCGAAGTTTGCGACAAAATCAACAGTCTGTTCGTCCAGGTCTTGAACCATGGTCATAGCAGCAGGCGTTAATCGAGCCTCGGTATATCGATAGGCAGCCGGTGGGTCGTCCAGGCTGCCGAAGTTGCCTTTGGGGTCGACGAACGGAACTGCCATCGAAAATGATTGACCCATACGTACCATGGCTTCATAGATGGCACTGTCGCCGTGAGGATGGTATTTGCCCATCACTTCACCTACCACGCCAGCAGATTTACGAAACGGAGTGGATGGCCGTAGGCCAAGGTCAGCCATGACGTAAAGAATTCGTCGCTGAACGGGCTTTAGCCCGTCTCGGACGTCGGGGATCGCTCGGCTAGTCGTCACCGATAACGCATAAGGCATAAATGAATCACGCATTTCGTCGTCGACTGGAATATCGACGATTTCGCGTGCTATTTGTTCGGGCGCCTTCGCTTTTGCCATGACTTTCCTGGTGATTTCGTCTGTTGAGCCGAGGGTAGGACGCTCCGGCCCTTATGTGAGGTCATTCATGGACAAAAAGCTGTTGGCTCTTATTTGCGTCACCGCCGTGCCATTTCGGTAACGTTTAACTTTGTACCTAGGGACAAGCGAGGGGGCCACTTCTCCCCTGCCGCCTCCCGCCCGACTAGCCGGAAAGCCCGGAGCAACGATGAGCCGACGTATCGAGGTCGAACTGACGAGTCAGCGCGACGACGGAACTTGGACCTGGCGAGCCGCCGGCGCCAAACAACCTAAAGGCAGCCTGGACGGGACGCTTCTTTACGATGGAGCTTCAGTGGGCGACGTATGTCGTGCCGACGCCGATTTTGAGATCGATGGGATCTTTGTTACTTCGGTGTTGCCCCCTAAGGGCCGAAGTGGTCGACCTGACGACGAGCGTATCGAACTCATTGGTGGCGAAAAAGAGGTCGCTGGCGTTACTACCCAACTTGCACGTAAGGGGCGATCAGACAGGCGCAAGGGTGGCGGTAAACGAAACAGCAAGGGTTCGAAGCGAGATAACGCCGATAACCGGTCGAAATCAAAGAACAGAAGCAACAAAGAAGGGGAACGACGCCAACGTAAACCGAAAGCGGACACTCCCCCGAAGCCCAAGGCAAAGAAACTCAAACCGGGTCGCGTGCACCGGAAGGCATTCATCGAGACCCTTCCAGAGGAACAGCGTGTTATCGCCGATCAAGTATCGCGCGGCGGCATCGCTGCGGTTCGCAAGGAGATAGAGGCGCAGAATCAGCGTGCAACGCAAGAAGGTGGCGAAGAAGTTAGGGCGGACGCATTAATCACCCTTGCCGAGGCGTTGCTTCCGCAGCTCAAGATTGCCGAGTGGAGAGATCGCGCTGATGCTGCACTGGAGACCATTGACGATGTAGATATTCGGGATCTGCGGACCGTTCTAGTAGCCGCTGAGGACTCTGCTCGCGATGACGAGAGTCGTTAATTGACAGAAAAAATTCG
>JAKUTI010000029.1 GCA_022448765.1 Pseudomonadales bacterium | reverse complement strand
GGCGACAATTTTTTCTACATCCTCTACCACAACGAACCGGGGGGCGTGGCGGAGTCCGAATACGACGGCGATCCTCGCGGCCTTCTCAGTCGTTTGTACTTATCACCCGATTCACCGAGAGAAGATCCCACGATTCATGACCCTAAACGAGCTGCGGGCGGCTGGATACCGCGACTCGGCGCACCCAAGGGTCTGCCCGAATGGCTTTCACAGGAAGATCTCGATTACTACGTGAAGCAATTCGAACATTCCGGCTTTCGCGGTGGCGTCAATTACTACCGCAACATCGAAAGAAATTGGGAAGTTACCGCGCACCTCGCCGACGCTGTCATTGACGTACCCACACTATTTCTCGCCGGCGAAAGGGATATGGTGATAGCCGGAGCTAGTGCCGCCAACCTTCGAAGCCGTATCGGCCAGGTCGTCACCGACCTACGCGACATCGTGCTCATTCCCGGGATTGGCCATTGGGTCCAACAAGAAGCCCCCCACGAAACGAACCGGGCCCTGCTCGACTTTCTCGACCATCTTTAATGCAAGCCAGGACGGCGCGCTCGACCGATTCGGTGTTCGAATCAGCCGCCCTCTCGGGTAAATTGACTACTACTTGGGAGCTTGCAAATTCGTTTCATGCGCGTCACACCAAAGCCGGGATAAATCCATACCAGCTCATCACCTTCCATGTACCTCGACACCACGCGAGGGCCACCGAACGCATAGAAATGCAACTTTTTCTCATGCCATTCGGTGGTAGCACTGGTTCGAAGGCAAAGCCGTAATGGCCCGAGAGGGAACCGTCCCACGTCATTCGAAGACCCCGACAACTTTCCGTCCCCGGTCATATCGTGGATTAAACCTCCGGCAGTTACCACGAAGCGATTGCCGCACTGTTCGATTCGTTCAATGTGGCCGACGCGACCTCCCGACGTCTGTTGCCAAAGGCCGCGGAGGTCATCGGCACCCTCCATGAGGGGCTCCGTACAACCCCGCAAGATCGGTTGCGGGAACTTTTCATAGCCACAGTTCGGTGTATGTCCTTGCGGAATCTCCGCAGCGGTTAGTCCCGAGCCGTCCAATGCCGGAAGCGCACAATAATCGAGCGAAGCGGCGTCGCCTTCGAAGACCCACGCCGGCGTTTCGTCGTGGGGTCGAGGGTAAAAAAACAACGCGAGAACTAAGAGGAAGGGAATCGCAACGAGAGCCAAAAGAATCCGCCCTACCCGTCGCTTAATTACGCTGTTGCGCATGTTCACCGAAACTACCACAAAACCATCTGGCTCAGCGCTCGATCAGAAGACGATCCATAACGGTTCGTTGGGCCGGGCCCTTGCGGGTACAATCGGTTTAATGCCTTCGAGTCATCGCTTATTTGTCGGCCTTATTTTGTTGCAAGGGTGCGGCGTCACCTATCAACTTCCCGTCCCACCAAGTTCAACGCTCAACGAAGCCGCGAACGAGATTCGTTCCACGCCAGCCAGAGAACCCGTGGCCGTTGCCTTGAGCTCCGCTGAGAAGCGCATTGGTGCAATCGAGCGGCGGCTTCAACCCGCGACACAGGAACTCTGCCTCAACCTAAGAGAACGGGCTCCCACCGATTGCCGTACGTGGCAGATCAGCGTTGTCGACGAGGACGAAATAAACGCCTACGCGACGGGCACGAACGATGTCTTCGTCCACCGCGGCGTCATCGAATACGCCCGAAACGACGACGAAATCGCCCTGGTTCTCGCACACGAACTAAGTCATCACTTGCTGAATCATCTCAGTGAAAGCGCGGCTCGAAACATTCTGGGATCCCTCATCGGTGCCGCCGTTGCTACCACGATCGGTGGCGCATCTTCGGGGAACCGAGATACCGGTGCCGAAGTCGGAAGCTGGATTGCCAACCAATCGTTTTCGCGCGCCCAAGAAAAAGAGGCCGACATCATGGCCGGCCGTCTTCTATTGAATGCAGGCTACAGTCTTACGCGGGCCCGCTCGCAATTCATCGTGCTAGCCCAACTCGGCGATCGCAAGCGAGTGCGTTCAACCTTTCTCGATACCCACCCCGTTGGTCCGGAAAGACTCGCGCATTGGGACATGGTTATTGCAAGTATCACCTCGAAATAACCCTTTACCTATGCCCGAACTCTCCGACCTTATAAAGCGTGTTCCTAGTCGACTCGGGTAACGCTGTACACGTCGATCAGCTTGGCTGGTGGGTTCGAGTAGAATTCAGCAAAAAACGATGCCACCTCGTCGCTTGGGTCAGCATCTTGGAATCGCGCCCAATCGGCCCACGAGTCAAACGACATCAGGTAATGTAGGCGACCCATCTGATCCGTATTGATCCCCACTGACGCTCCGAGTTTCTCATGTAACGGTTGAGCCGTACTTGCAGCTGCAACCATCTCGGCGTTTCGTCCCGGATACGCTTCCCATACGAAGACCTGGTATACCTTCGACGGTAGCATCGGCGCCACTTGATTTACCAAATAGTGCGCTTCTAGGGTGCCGGCGGGGGCTGCACCGACCTTTTGAGCGAAAGTCGACCATTCTTCACTGGCCTCAAGCTTTTCCTGGAAAGCCGCCCACCCGACCCAATTCTTGTGCGCGTTCGCAAAGTGAAGACGGCCGCGGAGGTCAGTTGCCACCACAACCTGTCCACCAAGCTTCGTTTGAATGTTCCGAGCTTCCGACGCGTGTTGCATCAACTCGGCCGAGCTCCCGGGTATCGGCGCATACAAGCGCACCTCTAGCACGTCCGCCCACACATAGCTCGTTAGAAAAGGCAAAAGAAAAAGTAACTTCATTTTCATTGAGATTTATCCCCGATAAGTCATGTCTCGATTTAACCAGCGACCAGCATCACCCTATACAGCGTAAAAGCGGTCCCAAGCGAGACCCCATATTAACCATCGATTAAACGATTAGACCAATGCGAAACTTCTCGATCGCGGGAACTCCTATAATCGCCGGATTAAACCCACCGGACTCTTCCACAAGCGAGGTACGGATGAAAATCACGGACATCACCAATACCCCCTTGATCACGGGCAAGGGCTTATTACGTATCCTGACAGACACCGGAGTGGAAGGATGGGCCGAGGCCCCCGGCCACAATGGCAAGGTGTTTAACGCATACCTCGAAACCGCGATAAAACCGGCTTTACTGGGCGAAGATCCCAGACCCATCCATCGTCATTGGGACACTCTCGCACTTGGCCGCGAAGAACGGATGTACAAACTCCCCGGGTGGGTGGTTGGCACGATCGATGTGGCCCTCTGGGACCTGCTGGGAAAGGAACTAGGTCTCCCTGTCTACACATTGATGGGAGGCGCCGCACGAAGATCGGTGCCGCTTTATTGGAGCACCGGGTCGGGCTGGCGAATGCAGCCCGTGGAAATGCTACAACTCGTGAAAGAAGGTTGGTCGATGGGATTTCGCGCCTTTAAGATTCGCATGGATTGGCGCGGTTGGCGTCAAGACGTCGACCCAAATAAGGACTTCCAATTGTTCGAAGCAGTTCGCGAATTTCTACCCACCGACGTGTACCTTGGTTTTGATGCAAACAACGGCTACTCCGTATCCACGGCGATTCAACAGGGACGCCGTTTCGAAGCATTAGGAATCGACCATTTCGAAGAACCTATTCCGCACAACGACCTGGCAGGGTTACGGCAAGTCGCCGACGCGTTGGATGTCGCCGTATCGGCAGGCGAGCAAGACGCATTTCGCTGGTGGTTCCAGCAACTGATCGACCTAGGCAACCCCGACATCCTGCAACCCGACATCCTTAATGCCGGCGGTCCAACCGAGGTTAAACGCATCTACGACATGGCGACGACACTCGACAAGCCCGTGATGCCCCATAGCCCACAAGCCGGCATCAATTCGATGGCGTCACTCCACGCTTACGTTACGGTTCAAAATGCGACCCGGCCACACGAATTTTCCACCGAGTTCTCAGGACCTTTAGACGATGTCGCGGAGCTGTACGGCGACGGTGTCCTGCCCAAAGACGGCCGCATGAACCTATCAAGCCGTCCCGGACTCGGCATTGAGCTCAACGAAGCTGCCGTGGCACGACTGACATACAAGTAGCGAGACTCCTGATGAAGATCGTCGACATCAAACCCTACATTATCGCCACGCCGCGTCCCCACCGGGGCGGCCGGTATTGGACACTCATTAAACTCACGACCGACACTGGCATCGAAGGAATTGGCGAAGCCTATAAGGTGCCCTTTCATCCCCTCACGGTAGCGCGTCTGATGGAAGATATTGGTGAAACTTACGTGATCGATTCGGATCCCTTTCAGATTGAAAGGCTCTGGCGGAGGGTCTACTACGGAGACGGTTACGAATCCCACGACCACCATCAACATCCAGATCACACCGTCATGGGTGTACTTAGCGCTATCGAAATGGCGTGTTGGGACATCATCGGAAAAGCACTTGATCAACCCATCTACAACCTCCTCGGTGGTCGCTACCACGAGAGATTACGTTCGTATACCTATCTCTATCCTGCTGCGGGCACCTCGGATCGACGCTCGCCCCACACCACCCCCGACCTGGCTGGTGAGCGCGCAGCCGCTTATCTCGATGAAGGTTTTACCGCCGTCAAATTTGATCCACTCATCGACGTTATGGGGAATGAGGATCCCAGGGAACCGCCAATTGATCGATTGGACAATGCCGAGGCGGTAGTTCGAAGCGTGCGAGAAGCGCTCGGCGGTCGGGGCGATATTCTTATTGGAACACATGGTCAATCGACCACTTCCGGAACCATTCGCTTTGCAAGACGCATCGAGAAATACGATCCGCTTTGGTTCGAAGAACCCGTGCCGCCCGAAAATCGAGACGAGATGGCGCGAGTTGCATCAAAGACAACCATTCCTGTAGCGACCGGCGAGCGCTTAACAACCAAGTTTGAGTTCCGCGAACTGCTTGAAAAACAAGCGGCCGCTATTCTTCAAATGGCTTTGGGACGCGTCGGTGGGATTCTGGAAGCCAAGAAAATTGCTGCAATGGCAGAAGCCTACTATGCTCAAATTGCTCCGCACCTGTACTGTGGGCCCATCGAGGCCGCCGCAAATATTCAAATCGATACCTGTAGCCCAAACTTTCTTATCCAAGAAAGCATTGGCCGATTTGACGGCTTTCATGCGGACATTCTCAAAACTCCGATCGAATGGGAGGACGGCTACATCATTCCACCCGTTGGACCAGGTTTGGGCGTCGAACTAAACGAAGAAGTCGCAGCGCAACATCTGTATAAGGAACCCGATGCGCATACTCATCACGAATGACGACGGCATTCAAAGTCCGGGGATCCAGGAGCTTTCACGTCACGTTGAAGATGCCGGTTACGAACTCGTCGTGGTCGCACCCGATCACGACGCGTCGGGTACCGGAACCTCCTTGGGGCGAATTTCATCCGAAGAGCCCATACACGTTTCCCGTCACAAGATCCCTGGACTACAAGCCGACGCCTACGGCATCTCAGGATCGCCAGCACTTTGTGTGGTGACCGGCTACCTCGAAGCCTTCGGCCCGGTCCCCGACCTCGTGATTTCCGGCATTAATGCAGGGCTCAATACAGGTCGATCGACGCTCCACAGCGGAACCGTCGGTGCTGTGCTGGCAGCTCAAAATTTTGGGATCCAGGGTTTAGCGGTCAGTTTAGATGGTTCCACCGAGTGGGAGTGGAAAACGGCAGCAGAAATTGCACTCGAGGTATTGCCTTGTATCGCAGCCGGTCCCACCCGGAGCGCTTTCAACATCAATGTCCCGGGGCTTGCGAGAAAAGATCTCAAGGGCATTCGATGGGCGCGACTCGCAAAACTTGGCTCCGTACGCAGCGCGATTTCATCGATCAACGCCGACCAACTCGACTTCCACCTCGTCGAGACCGGTTACCTCCCCGATGAAAGTACAGATCTCGGAACCGTCCGGGGAGGATACGCATCGATCACTTCGCTTCATGGGGCTGTCGAAGTATGGAACGACAACGCGACGGCCGGTGAACCCTTCGAGACCTCTTGCATTATGCCCGGAGCATCGGCCGGTGACGCGTTATCTCCACCGCGTTCCGTATTGGAAAACTCGTGAAAACGTCCGAAAGCTCACAGCGCAGAATCCGCTGCATCAAGACCACATTTGCATGGGTTATGCTCGTCCACCCCTGACCGAATACAGATTCTTAAGCAATGGCCATTGGACAAGTGACGCCCGTCTTTCGCATATTTGACGAGACTAAAGCGCGTGAGTTCTATCTCGACTTTCTAGGCTTCAAGGTTAAATTCGAACATCGTTTTGAAGAAGACTTCCCGCTCTATATGTCGATCGAACGAGACGATTGCGAGCTCCACCTTTCCGAGCACCATGGCGACGCAACGCCTGGCTCATCGGTAAGAATCGAAACGACGTCGGTGGCGCAGTTTCAAAACGAATTAGTTAATAAAGATTACAAGTACGCTCGACCCGGTATCGAAAAACAGCCGTGGGGAGAGGAATCATCCGTGATCGACCCATTCGGAAATCGGTTAACATTCTACGAGCGTGAATAACCGGTCGGACCAGGCAACAGCATCGTGAAAAACATTGTCCTTCTGATCACCGACACGTTTCGATTCGACAACCTGAGCAATCGAGCGCGGCGGCCAATTCGAACCCCCGCGCTCGACACCTTCAGTGAACAGCGGGGGACCAGTGTCGACGGCTTCCATACCGGCAGCTTCCCCACGATTCCGCACCGGACGGATCTTGCGACGGGAAAACTCGTCTGGCCACACTTCCCTTGGCAACCCATCGATCTCAGCAGTCAGAACCACATCGCCCGATTGCTCGGAAAACAGGGTTATGTCTCACAGTTAATCTGCGACTGCCCACACCTTTTCAACGCTCGATTTCAGCATTCGTTCACTGCCGCCTTCCAACACCGAGGCCAGGAAGGCGATAAGCATTTGCTGCACCTAAACGATGAAATCCCAGTTGTCATGCCGCACGAGAAGACCCGACAGGCACCGATTTTTCGCGGCAGTACGCTGGCTGACGCACACCGTTGGATCAATCGAAACGTGGTCACAGAAGCAGGCACGTTTAGCGCACGGACGGCGGCGACGACCGTGCAATGGCTTGAAGAGAACTATCAGGCGAGTCCGTTTTTCTTGTGGGTCGACTTTTTCGATCCTCACGAGCCATGGGACGCCCCAGAATATCTCGTTAAGCGGTATGACCCCGAGTACGACGGAACGCCTATGATCCACTGCAACTACGGGCCCGCTACCGACTACACCGACGCTGAACTCCATAATCTATGGGCCCATTACGCTGCCGAAACAGAGTTAGTCGACCGACACTTGGGAAGTGTTTTACAAAAGATCGACGATCTTGAACTTTGGGACGACACCATCGTGGTCATTACCAGCGACCACGGCACTAGCATCGGCGAACACAATCGCACCGGCAAAAGCAACATTTGTGACCACGACGAGCGCTTTTGGCCCATCTACCCGGAAGTCAGCCACGTGCCATTTCTTATCGGTGGTGGAGACATTCCACAAGGCGTGAATCTGGAACTGCTTGCACAACCCATCGACATCCTACCGACCGTGTCTGAGTTAGCGGGCGTTGACCTTGAGCCAAGGCAACCAATTGAGGGCATCAGCTTCGCGTCTTGCCTTCTCGACGGGAAGGCAAGTCACCGTAAGCTTTCCGTCACCGGCGGTTTCGTCAAACCGACGTCCGATGGAGCCGTGCCTCCAGAAAGCACAACTCCTTGGATTACGGATGGACGGTGGGGTTTCGCACCGGTCGGCCACGACGGGCCCGCAGAACTATTTGATTTGTCGGCGGACCCATTGGCCGAACAAAACATCGCCAATGATCACCCCGAGGTGATCGCATCGCTTTTTGACGGTTTCATCGATCACTTGCAGTCACATGACGCTGGCGAGGAGCTCGTCCAATGCTGGACGAAAAAGTAAGCGAGCTTGTCTAGTTGGTGCGTCCCGTCGTGCCTTGACGCTCAACACTGAATTCTTTAATCCAGCGCTCCTCTAAGTCTCGGCGCCATGCCTCAGCCGCATCACGCAACGCATTCGCTTTGTCTGGGTAATCATCGATTCGATTGTTCGTCTCTCCTGGATCAGTCTCCAAATTAGCCAGAAAGACGGTATCAGCGTCCGCGACTCCTTCAACGAGCTCACCATTGAGTACGAGCTTCCAAGGTCCTCTGCGGATGCTCGTTTGGTTGCCCATCTCCCAGAAGAGGTCTCGCTCAATCGGCGGTCCCAATCCGGAGAGGTACGCCGCTTGCGATACCCCATCCAACTCCATAACGCCAACGTCTATGTCTAACCACTCGCATAAAGTCGGCAGGACATCGACGGAACAAAACGGCGTCTTAATTTCCTGACCCGGTGGCACCACGCCCGGGAAATGCACGATTCCGGGAACCCTCACGCCTCCTTCAAACAAACTGAATTTGTGTCCCTTCAATGCTCCAGACTGGCCGCCATAATATGGGTCTTGGTTGCCATCCAGCCAGTTACGACTCTCGCGCGAAGGCCCGTTATCCGAAGTAAAAAAAGTGCACGTTGATTCGGAGAGACCTTGTCGCTCAACCTCGGCTCGTATCGCGCCAATGCCGTCATCAACTGCGCTAATCATCGCGGCCATCACCTGGCGGTCCCACGGCAGATGCTCGAACCGATCCATGTATTGCTTTGGCGCGTGCATCGGATAGTGCGGGGCGTTGTACGGCACATACAGGAAAAACGGCGTGTCGTCGGCGCATGCTCGTCGGATTGCGGCCACGGCTCGCTGCGTAATCACCTCGGTGAGGTATTCGCCGTTCCGCCATACCTCCTTGTTGTTGTCCCACAAATCGTGGGTCGGGTTGAGCGCCGGTCCAGGTCGGTTCATGCCCCAATAAAAAATGTGGCTGTAAAAATCAACGCACCCTGCCAGGAAACCAAACCAATCATCAAAACCGTGATCATGCGGACGACTACCGTCTGCGAGACCGAGATGCCATTTACCACTCATGATGGTTCGATATTTCGATCGTTGGAGTAATCGGGGTAGCGAAGGTACGTGAGCGGGCATTCCTGTGGCCGTGCGGTGCCCGGCCAGTATCGAGCGAACCCCCGCATTACCTGGATACCGCCCCGTCAATAGTGCCGCTCGCGACGGAGAGCACACGGGTGAGTTTGAATACCAGCACGAAAAACGAGCGCCATCTTCTGCCAACCTATCGAGGTGCGGGGTGCTGAAATCAGTCGCACCCATGCAGCTTAAGTCGCCGTATCCTTGGTCATCGGTCATGATCAATATGACGTTTTTCATGTTTCTGATCTCTCCATATGACGGTTGATCTTCGGCGCAAATGTCCAACCATATTCGCCCAATCTCCCCATTTGAGTAGCTCGCCGAACGTGCACGTCGAAGTTTTCTCTGCCCCGCGCCAAGAATGCCAGATCTGCTTATACACCCTCACTTTGTCTAAAGCGTTAACGAAATCATTGGGGATGGCAGTCTGGTCGTTGAGATCGATCGACAGAGCCTAAACGTGTGTCCAAGAATCCGTTATGCTGGAAGCGGTCCACAAATCCATGTAGGGATTGAGAACTGTTATGAACAAGCGTTTATTATCAGTACTGGTTTCTGGATTACTCGCGTTTGCTGTTTCAGCGGGACCCGGAGCCAATGCGGCTGACGGCGCAAAGGATCCTGAAGAAAGGATCTGCTACAAAGTAAAAGATACTGGGAGCCATGCGCCTAGACGTATCTGCAAAAAGCGTAAGCAGTGGGAGAAGATAGCGAGGCAAGCGAAAGAAGCCGCGGCCCGTTCAAGCGGCAGTCGCTAGACTTCTAGAGAACCACCACTCGCCGCCTCGCGGTACGAAATGTCTGCGAACCGGTTCGTGTTTACGTTGCTAACCCCCTCGTCTCACCGAAACACGGGGACCTTCTCCTTTTGCCCATACCCGCTAAGACGGGCGCAATGGAACGAGCTCAGTAAGGATGCCGCCTGCCGTTTTCGGATGAAAAAATGCGGCGGTAACGGATCCCGGGTCCGGGCCTCCTAACTCAATCTGTTGCAAACCTTGTTCGCGTAACCGTGCGGCCTCTTCTTCAACATCATCGCAAGCGTACCCCCAGTGGTGCAATCCCGCTCCGAACCGTTGAAGAAACTTGTACGTTCCAGCCTCTGGAACGACGGGAACAAGCACTTCGATCATGGTTTCTCCCGTCCCTACTTGAAACATGTAATTGTGCGTTCCCTCCGGCGCAAAATAGGCTCCATCCGGAAGCGGTGTGGTGGACGCGAGTGGAAAACCGAGTTTCGTATCAAGTATGCCGAGCGCTTGTTCGATGTTCGGGGCAACGATGCCAATGTGGTCAAGCCGTACGATCATAAGATCCCTCCGATTATGTGCCCATCCTAACCGACCTCAAACAAACGAACTAACAGCTGAAGTCGTTGTCGCCATTTCCATGCTCATGCACCTCGACCCTCCAAGTGACCTACTTGCCTCAGTGAACCGTCTCATTGCCGTAATAGCGAGTGCCGTCGAACCGAACAAAGTATCTACCCAATGCGGGGTGACTAACCTGAGTCAACAATGTGCTAACAGCTAAATGTCTTTCAGCAACGTACGTGGAGTGCTCCGCCCCATCGACTAGCACGTGATACCAGGGTCGATTTTTTGGCGGGCGGCTACGCGCAACTTCTTCGTACCATTCCTCAGAAAGGCTGAAAACCTGGTCCACCCCGAAGACCACACCACGATAACCGGCTTTGTTGTGTTCAACGATTTGGCCCACAAAAAAACGTGCGTTCATGACATTTCGCTCATCGCAGAGTTACGTCACATTATCGGGTAAAAGTGGGTGCGGGATACCGTGTCGCGAACCCTTCTCATAACCGCCGACCTCGACAAGTTAAGCGCGAAAGCAATATCGCTTATGCTCAAGAAAAGTTTGCTGAGAACGCAATGATTAAACAGGTCAGTTTCTTCAACCGCCGAGAAGATCTTAGTCCGGAGGAATTTCGTGAACACTGGCTTAACGCGCACGCCGACATCGTGAGCCGGTTAAATGGAATCGTGCGGTACGTTCAAAATCATGGCCTTGAGCCCGGACCTGGGTTCGACGGCATTGCCGAAGTTTGGTTTGAAGATATCGAATCGATGCGCAACGTTGTTGGCACGCCAGAACTGACGGCCATCCGCTCGGACGAAGAAAACTTCATCGACTTGAACACCATGGGGACGATTCTCACCACCGAATACCTGATAAAGGATCAAGAACCCCCAAGGGCACATCAAAAAATGATGGCCTTGGTCAAAGGCGTCCTTGGTGACGACCCAGATAGGTTTCAATCGAATTATCGAGATCAATTAGGTCCCCTAGTTGCCGCGGTTCCTGGGATCGATCGTTACGTCCAGGCACATACTCGACCGGGCATTTATCGCACAGGCCGTACCCCTGCCTACGATGCGGTCGCGTCGGTTTGGTTCTCGGAAGTTGACGCACTTGTCTCGTCGCCGGAAATGAAAGAGGTCAGAGACGTAGAACGTACCATCATCGATTTGGAGCACACTCGAATCGGCATGGTTGAAGACATCGAAATCGCTCTTTAGATCGAGCCGAAGAGGCAGTCGAATCATGCGGCAACACATCCAACTCTCGCGCAAGGGCGTGTTCCTCTTGGCCATCCTTTGTGCGCCTTTCGCGTCCAGCAAAGAAACCGTCGACGTTGCAGATCAATCGTTACCGTCATTCGAAACCGCGCTTGCTGAATACGTGCACAGAAAAGACCCGGTCTACCGCTATAAGCTCCAAGACACCCTTGTCGGCAAAGGGTTCATTCGAAATAAACCACGAAGAGATGGCTTATTTACCGATGGGGCTCGATTCGGCGCCGGTGCGCAAACACCGATGTTCGGGCCAGTCACTTAATAGGATTGCGTGCTCCCCACATGCGCTGGGCTATACTGACCAACAACGCGGTTGCGTGTCGTGCGGGTTAATCGCGATGAAACAGGTTTCGTCCTTTGGGATCGATCCACTCGACGCGACGTTCGGTGCGATAGTCACTGATATAAAACTTGCAGAACTTAGTGCGTCAGACTTTTCAAAGCTGCACGACAGTTGGCTCGAATTCGGGTTATTGATCTTTCCTGGCCAATTCCTGAGCAACGAGGAACAGATCGCTTTTGCACAGCGGTTCGGTGACCTTGAGTTTGATCTTGCTGCAATCACCAACGTCGACGAAAACGGGCAGGTGCACTTCGACCCAGACGAAGATCTGGTTAAAACCCTCCAAGGGGCGATGGGTTGGCATTGCGACAGCACATTCATGCCAGTTCAGGCGAAAGGCGCAGTCTTCTCCGCGCATATCGTACCTTCTTCTGGCGGCGAGACGGGCTGGTCCGATATGTGCTCAGCCTATGAAAATCTCGACAAACCCACCCAAAAGAGAGTCTTAGACCTCTCCGCATATCACTCACTTTGGCATAGCCAATCGAAAATGGGTCACGAACCCGAGGTGGACTCGAGCTACGGATTCCATGATCTTGATCCCCCATTACGGCCACTGGTGAAGACCCATCCGGAAACCGGCCGTCAATCGCTCGTCATTGGGAGACACGCGTACGGAATTCCTGGTATGGATCCCGCCGCTTCGGAAGAATTTCTTCAAGGGTTGGTGGACTTTGCCTGCCAGCCACCACGCGTTTACTACCATAAGTGGAGTCCGGGCGATGCCGTCGTTTGGGATAATCGACGGCTACTTCACCAAGGCAGGCCTTGGGACATGCGCGAGCCCCGAGTGATGTACCACGCCCGGATCGCCGGCGATCCCAAAACCGAATTTGCTGCTCACGCCTAAACCATCGGCGACCAATGACGGATTGCGGGACAGCCGCCGCAACTTTTAGTAATGTAAGTCGGGTCTCAACATCACAGCGATAACACCCATGGAATTCGGCGACTTTAAGGCCACCGAAGCCTTTAATCCGACCTACCAACGAATCAAGGAACTTGCCCTCGAACCCCATATCGTTGATCTCGATTCATACGGGTTTACGGTGATTCCCCCTGAAAAAGTAGCACCACTCGATTTTCTCGAACGAATCCGCGAAACGGTTTTACGAATCGCAGCGGAGAGAACCGGTATTGAACTTTCCCTTGACGAGAACGGCAGTGCCGGGGAGTACCAAGGGCAACCTCAGACCGACGGACAGTTTCTGCTTTACTACCTACTGATGGCGGATCCAATTTTCGAGGAATGGGTGACGAATCCGACATTGGCCACCGTCGCAACTTACCTGATGCACGGCCAACAACAACTCTCGAGCTTGACCTCGTTCATTAAGTGGAAGGGAGGAACCTACGGCGATAACCTGGGACTCCACAGCGATTCACCACCCGATCGCGACGGCCGGTTGCCGCCGTGCTCCGACGTCGCTAATGCCGCCTATTGCCTCACGGACTACACCGAAGAAAATGGCGCCATCGCCATGGTGCCTGGGAGCCACCGCTACTGCCGAACACCAAACCCAGGCGAAGGGGTTAAAAATGCCGTGCCAGTCGAAGCCAAGGCGGGCTCGTTGATCGCTTGGCACGGGAATATGTGGCACGGGGCCTACCCAAAACAAACCGACGGTTTGCGGATGAACGTGACAAGCTATATGTGCCATAAGCGACTTAAAACCCAAGAGTCGTATCAATGGCAGGTAACGCAAGAAATGCTGGACCGCAACACGCCAGAATTTGCTCGACTCGTCGGCGCCGACGATCACATGGGTTGGGATGAAAAAGGACCCGACTTTTCTCGAATGTTGAGATACCCCAGTCCAGAAATGAAAAAGCGGATGGCCGAGGCCGCCGCCGCCCACGCCAAACCGGCGAAGGTTGAATAATCGGTCGCCCTCTTCGCATGCCGTCGCGATGGTTTTTACCCGCCCATGTTGCTACAGCGCGGGCGTGTCATGAGCCTTCGAGCCATCGATGCCCGCGTTAAGTCGAATTCCGCTCGAAGCGGTCGAAGAGGTGGGTGGCGGGTGCCTTCGACTCGTCTGTGCACCCGCATCAATCGTTGCTCCGGTGCCAGGCCAGTTCTATATGGTGCGCGGACCATGGGAGGCTGATCCGTTACTGCCTCGTCCTTTTTCAGTTGCACGTTTTCGCACGGTCGAGGGTCAGCAAGTCCAGCTCGAATTCCTTCTTCGAATCATTGGCCGCGGCACGCGCTTACTTGGGACGGCCCAAGTCGGCATTGAACTGGACGTACTCGGACCCCTTGGGATCGGTTTTGACGATCCCCCTGGCGACTCCGCTTGGTTGGTCGCGGGCGGTATCGGGATCGCGCCTTTTCCTGCATTGACCGATGCGATTGCGACACCTGGAAGGTCATTGAGCCTTCTACTGGGCGCTCGTACCAAAACCGAGATCCCTGGATTTGAGGATTTTGAAGCAAATCTTACGGGCGGAGTTGAGATCGCGACCGACGACGGTTCGGCCGGCTTCGCGGGTACGGTGGTCGAACTTTTGGCTTCGCGATTGGATGAGTCCGAAAATGTCCGACCGTCTCAGGTTTACGTGTGTGGTCCTCACGCAATGATGGAAGCGGCCGCCGCTGTTTGTGCCGGAGCAGGAATTCCCTGCAGTGTGTCCCTCGAAGCACCGATGGGCTGCGGCATGGGGACCTGTCGAGGCTGCGTTATCCGAACACATGAGGACACCAACTTCACGGTCTGCACGGAAGGACCTGTCACCGACGCCAGCTTCATTTGGTCGGCAAAGTCTGCTTAATGACGACCGATCTATCTGTACAAATAGGTACCTTATCGCTTCGGAATCCAATTCTGACGGCGTCGGGTACGTTCGGTTACGCGTCCGAATACGAAACCATGGTGGACTTCAACAAGATTGGTGGAATCATCACCAAGGGTATTTCGCCTGAGCCACGTCTCGGCAACATCCAACCGCGTATCTGGGAGACCGAGTCTGGACTGATCAATGCGATTGGTCTCGATAACGTCGGTGTCGAAGACTTTGAACGTTCAAAACTGGATTATTTACGTAAGATCGATTGCGCGGTGGTGGTGAACTTTTTCGCGGAAAGCATCGAAAGTTACGCGAGACTGGCGGGGACCTTGGGATCCATGACCGGGGTCGATGCGCTTGAAGCCAACATTTCGTGCCCGAACGTGAAAGCCGGTGGTCGCGAATTCGGGGTCGATCCCGTTGCTGCCGCAGAGGTCACGCTGGCTTCCCGTGAGGCAACGGATTGCCCGCTCATCGTCAAACTATCGCCCGATGTTTCCAACATCGGCGATATCGCGTCTGCCGTTGCCAATGCTGGCGCCGACGCCGTCACGGTCGCCAACTCGATGCCAGCCATGGCAATCGATATCAACACTCGCGAGCCACGGCTATCATTTGGCCGAGGTGGACTGACGGGACCCGCCGTTCGCCCCATCGTGATGCGTCTTGTCCACGACGCGGCACAAGCTGTCGACATCCCGATCATCGCCTCCGGAGGCGCGACAACGTGGCGCGATGTCGTTGAATTCATGCTTGCTGGTGCGAGCGCGGTTCAAGCCGGAACCGTCAATTTTGTCAATCCCCAGGCGAGCATTGAGATGGCAGAAGGACTCGAAAGATACTGCCAACACCACGCGATCGATTCGCTCGCAGAGCTCGTGGGTTCGGCGAAGATGCCGTGAAAGGCACGAATAGGGCGGATTCGATACGACCGCGTTAAAGAGAAACAACGCCTTTGATGTAGCCTTCGATTTCACCCCGCGTTACACCTTCCATAAATACAGGATAATCAGCGATGGGAATCACATGAGTCACTAGTGGCCTTAAGTCGATCGTGCCTTTTTCCAACAAGCGAATCGCAGGTGGAAACGGATCTCGGAGTTGCGCTGCTGGCGATGAATTTACGATCGTCAGTCCCTTTCCGTGCCATAGACTCGGGTTGAATCCGGCGGAATCACCTTTGATCCATCCGAATAGATTGATTAGCCCCGCCCGTTTGACAATGTCCCCCGCCAGATCGAGCCCTTGCTGTGAACCGCTGGTATCGACGACCACGTCAATGCCACGACTACGCAGCTCGTCACGAACGCTGCTGAAGCTATCCGCCGTAACGTTATAGGCTTCCCCGGCACCCATCGCCATCGCCAGTTGCAATCGATCATCATCAATATCGAGGGCGATAATTTGGTCCGCTCCGACGCCAGCGAGTCCCTGGAGCATCATCAGACCCATGAATCCACAACCCACCATCGCCAATCTTTCGCCCACGCGCAGTCGACAAACGTCCATGCCCGTCACAACACACGAAACTGGTTCCACCACCCAGTGCTCGTCTGCTAGCTTGGAGTCAGGAATTCTATAAAGACTCCCTGCACGCGCATTACGTACCCGCGCAAACCCGCCTCCAACGACTCGCTGGCCGAGCTCAACTCCCTCTACGCCCGGACCTAACTTCGAAACATAACCAACGCCTTCATGACCCGGCGGAGCCGCCGAGGGCGAGTCACCACCGGCTCGGAAGGTTTGTATATCCCACGCACAAATCCCGCATGCAGCTACTTCGACTTGAACCTCCCCAGGTCCCGGATCACCAATCTCGACGTCGACCAGCTCGGCGCCACCCCCAGCCGTGTACCGGACATTTTTTACTTTCAAGGCCTACCTCCGCGAGCGATACGAACAACTCATCATTGCGCGGTCACTCGTTTTTTACCAGCCCACTTGACCGCGGCCACAAACTTAGCCATGTGCGTTGAGCTGATTCAGCAGGCAGCGAAGCGCGACTTATCCGGTATTGCGTGTTGAGCCGATTGGACATCGGATTAATCAGCTAGTGGGTGGGGACGAAGTTG
>JAKUTI010000289.1 GCA_022448765.1 Pseudomonadales bacterium | reverse complement strand
AAATATTTATTTTTATAAAACAATTGATTAAAGATAATACTTAAGATGAATTCTTTATGGTCATGGGCCGCGTTGCGTGTGGCGGTTGGGCTGGATCCCGCGGGGGGACCGGACGTGAGCGGCATCAGCATCGACAGCCGGACACTCAAGCGGGGGGATCTGTTTGTCGCCCTGCACGGGGACCCGGGACCGCGTTTTTTTTCCAGCTATCGGAGCGATCGTGACGGACATGACTTCATTGCCGATGCCGTGAGCGCAGGGGCCGTGGGGGCGTTAGTGGATCACGACGTCGATGCGGACATTCCGGCACTTTGCGTCAACGACACGTTGGATGGTCTATGGCAAATAGCGGCAGCGCGTCGGGGTCACTACCCCGGCAAGGTGGTTGCGTTGACCGGCAGCAGTGGAAAAACAACACTAAAGAACTTTCTCGCAAGTGCGTTAGACGCCTTTGCATCGGAAGGAAGTTACAACAACCATCTAGGCGTGCCACTCAGTTTGGCACAGACGCCGATATCGAATGGGCCGGCCGTGTACGAGTTGGGAACCAACCACCCGGGTGAAATAGGCCCGTTGTCTCAGCTCGTTTCGCCCGATGTCGTCGTGGTCTTGAACGTCTCTCCGGCACATATCGAATACTTTGAGAATATCGGTGCGCTTCGCCAAGAGAAACTGGCCATCGTCGAAGGCTTGTCGCCGAACGGGATATTGGTGACGGTGGACGATCCTGATTTGAATATCCCTAGCGGTGTCGATTCGCTTCGATTTGGTCGCGGTCCGTCCGCCGACGTGCGCATTGTCGACGAGACTCGGAGTACGGTTGTGCTGCAAACACCTGCGGGACGGCTCGAGACGGACATACCCGGTGGTGGCAGGCATCGTGCCATGACGTTGGCCGCGGCCGCCTCGGTGCTCATCGCTCTTGGCGAGTCGCCTGGACGGCTTGAACGGATTCGTTCCTCATCGATTCCTAGGGGCCGTGGTAACCAGATCTCGTGCGGGCGTGTGACGTTGATTGACGATAGCTACAACGCTAATCCGGCCAGTATGCGAGCAGCCCTTGAGGTTCTTGCCGGATCCAGTGGAGGCCGCCGTATCGCGGTGTTGGGTGACATGCTCGAACTTGGTAAAGACTCAGCACGTTACCACCGAGAGCTTAAGTCGTACTTGGATGGTGTTGACGGTGTGGTCTGTGTCGGAACGCATATGCGGGCACTGGATGCGTGTTTGGATCGGCGATCTCGGCTGCGTTATTTCGAGCAAGCCGGTCAAGCATTAATTGACTATCTGTTGTCAGCGACGCGAAGCGGGGACGTTATCCTCGTGAAGGGTTCTCGTGGGGTTTTTTGGTCCCAGGGATTCGTGGCGTCACTGACGGAAGCTTTTGAAGCGGCTTGATATTCGATCAGTTGTCGGTTCCTTCCCCTTTACTCATGCCAACGGCAGCGTCGGCGGGTGCGCCAACTTGGTCCGTTGCCCATGGGAGAAGTTTGTAACCGGGGTTATCGGTGAAGTCATAGAAAGGGTACTTGATAATTTCGAAATAGGGTGAGTAATCGAAGTCGCTCGGCGTGCAAAGTTTTGGGTTGCGACGGTAGAGACGGACTCGACCTTGCTCGTTCCGTTGCACGAGAGGAAGGATCGGAAATTCAACCGCGGCGAACGCTTCGGCAATCATGGTTGAGCAAACTGTTCGCGTCTCAGTCCCGGCGCGTTGGCAAAATAGGGACGATCGCCAACGTCGGGGAAGAATACCCCACGGGAAGAGGAACCTTGCCAGGTCCAGGATTTGCCGTACATCGTAGTCGCGTCCTAGACTCTTGATCGCGTGAGCACTAATGGTTTGCGCGTCATCGGCTGAAAGTCCGACCGGCCGACAAATTCTTAGGTGATGGTTTGCGTACTCCGTGAGCGCGCGCACAACAGTCCCAGTACCCAACTCACTCTCGATGATGAGCTGCGTATTGGGCGAAAAGGCGGATCGGCGGAATACTGCAGCGCGGACCGCCTCGTTCTCGATATCGTGGAGGCGCCCAACGTAAAGTGCGGCGTGGGACCAGGGACTTTGGGTGACGACCTTAATGACCTCACTGATTCGTGTCCGTCCTTCGACTAATAGGACATCGCCGGGCTTAAGTTCATGACGAATGCGTTCGAAATCTGAAAGTGGAGTGTTCCGTCCCAAACGAGGGCGTTTCAGCCAATGCGACAGCGGTTTTGAGATGAATCGCGAAACCAGTCCCATGGGGTAGAATCCTAACTCTCTCCGATCACTTCACGTGTATAGGCTTGCCTAATGATTGTAGACAAACAAGGTCGACGTTTTCGCAACCTTCGTCTCAGTCTGACGGCAGCGTGTAATTATGCGTGCACCTACTGTGTTCCTGACGGGAAGCGATTGCAGGCCGCTTCAGCCGAACTCCATGGAGAAGAGATGGTACGGGCGGTTTCGCTGTTGGTGCATGGAGCTGGAATCGAAAAACTACGTATTACGGGTGGCGAACCGCTGTTGTCGCCGAAGTTTGACGAGATCATGCCCGGTGTGATGGCGTTACCGCTCGACGATGTCGCGTTGACGACCAACGGTCAATTGCTGCCTCGAAAAGCTGATCTTCTGGGC
>JAKUTI010000288.1 GCA_022448765.1 Pseudomonadales bacterium | reverse complement strand
AACCTGAATTACGAGAGCACCGTTCCCCTTGCCCGACGAGGCACCGATCAAGAAATCGCCAACGTCGTGGCGTTTCTTGCATCAGATCTAGCTAGCTACATTACGGGAGCGTATGTTCCGGTATGTGGTGGAAATGTGATGGCAACGATTTAGACACGCGGAACCGCTAACGGACCGGCATCTCTATTGAAATGATCATCGCCGTATTGAACGTAAGGATTGTCCCATGCCCCTCCCCATACCCTCGTTAAAGGAGGCCGATCTCCCGGCCCGTAAGAAATCACTGATCAAAATGATCGGTCCAGGGGTCGTCATGGCAGGGCTCGCCATCGGCTCTGGCGAACTAATCATGTGGCCTTGGATCACCTCGGTCGTTGGTGCGCAGCTCTTGTGGGCGGCAGCGATCGGCATTTTTCTCCAGCTCTGGATCAACATCGAGATCGGTCGTTGGTCGATCGTCACCGGCGAGAGTCCGTTCACCGGCATGGTGCGGGTGATCAAGACCGTCGTTTATGTCTGGGTCTTCATGATCGTCGTCGGCAAATTCCTACCGGGCTGGGCACGAGAAACCGGTGTTGCCCTGAGGGATTTGATCTTTGGACCTGGTCATTCAAGTCCGCCATGGCTTTGGACCGCCCTCGTCTTTGCCGCGGTCGCCGCCATCCTTTTCGGTCCTAAAGTGATCTACAAGGCGGTCGAACGATCCATCATGTTTCTGATCGTGATCATCGTAGTTGGCCTCATCTACGTCGTCTGGGAAATCGGCTCCAAGGATTTGTTTATGGCGATGTGGGACGGTGTCACCAACATTTTCGACTTTCCCGATTTCCCGGTCCCCGTACTCGCAGACGATGGTTCGATTCGTGACGAGCTCTCGTTCAGCCGATTCTTCGGGGCCGTGGTGTTCGCGGGAGCCGGTGGATTAGGCAACTTGTATTACGCGTACTACCTCCGAGAAAAAGGAATTGGCATGGGGGCCCGCATGCCGACGCTCATGAGCGCGGCGCACAAACACGAAACCAAAGAGATGGATACTGGCTACCTCTACCCCGAGACCGAGGAAAATCAGAAACGCTTTCGTGACTGGTTTCGCTATGTGGTCGCCGATCAGGTGTTGTTCTTTTGGCTGCTCGGCAGCTTCACGATGTTCTTGTTCATCTTTGGTGCGCTCGCCGTCCTGCACCCCATCGGTCTGGTTCCGGACCGGGGCAGTTTGGTCTGGGATTTAGCCTCGATTCTGGAAGAGAGCATGGGGACTTCGGGGCGCTATCTATTTCTCGTGGTCGGCATGGCCGCACTATTTAGTACGCAGCTAGGCGGCGTCGACGGGGGCAGCCGGATCTTTTCCGATTTGCTTCACACCAATTTTAAGTTTGGCAAATGGTTCAAGCTCGAACAGTGGTATCTGATCCTGGTGAGCACCACCATGATCATCGGAACCTTCAGCGTCTGGTTCTTCGAGAAATACGATATTGCGGGGCTTGATTTCCTCTTTATCTCAGCCCTCATCGGTGGTTTTGCCATGGCTGTTTACGTGCCATTGCTGCTGTACATGAACCTGACCTATTTGCCGAAATCGGCAAGGCCCGGATGGATCAATGTCTTCTTCATGGTGATCGCTTCAGCGATGTACATCGGTTTCGCCGGGTACACGATTTACACCAAAGTCGTGGATGTGTTCTTTAGCTAAGGTACCTCGCCTACGCCACTAACTGTGGTCGTTCCCTAGCAACGTAGGGGCCGAGTTCGGCAAGCGATTCATGGAGCGCCGTGATTGCTTGCTCAATCTCCGACTCGCCCATGGCCGTGCTCACGCAAAACATTAACCGCGAAGCCGACGCGACGCCGCGCCGCAGCATGCACAGATGCAACAAACTCGTTACGTGCCCTGCCGCGATCATTCCAGCAATTGAGTCCCGGGCATCGTGCACCACCCCATTCGACGCGATATGCAGATTGGTTAGCGATCCCATTCCCAAGGCCTGACCCTTTATTCCCGCCTGCTGGAAAGCATGGTTGAACCCTTCTCGGAGCCGCTCGCCAAGTGCATTGATACGCTTCACTTCGTCGCCGGTGTAGGCGTCCATGGCCGCCTTCCCCGCAGCCATAGTGAGTGCGTTACCGCTAAAGGTACTTGCATGCATGACCGGGTTTTCCTGGCTAGGACTAAACAATTGCATGAGCTCGCGTTTTCCCCCGACTCCGCCAACAGGAAGCCCTCCGCCAATAATCTTGCCCATGCAGGTCAGATCCGGAATGACACCGTGCACCGACTGCGCACCGCCCTCGCCTAGACGCAGCGTAATGACTTCGTCAAATATCAACACAACACCGTGGCGCTCCGTGGCACGACGTAACGTGGCCAGGAATTCGTGACTTGCCGGCAGCATGCCCATGGACCCCAGCACCGGTTCGACGATCACGGCGGCTAGGTCTTGCGCATGCGTGTCGATCAACGCCTCGGCTCGTTCAGGTTCGTTATACGGACAGATCACGGTGTCACGGAGAACACTCTCGGGAAAACTTTTGTCGATCGGCAGCGACACCGGCGCATCCAGCGACCCGCTTTCATTCGGATCAGGGACTAAAGATACTTCCGCCAACTCGTAACTGCCGTGAT
>JAKUTI010000287.1 GCA_022448765.1 Pseudomonadales bacterium | reverse complement strand
CGAACCAATTCCGTTCGTGTTTACTGGGCGGGACCTTGACAACGACTATCAAGAGCACCTGTCCGGAATGGCCATAGATCAAGACGGGATCATTAAGGTCGAGAGCGCTCAACACTCCTCGCACGCGTTTATCTTCACCGACGTCAAAGGTAACCAGTTCACCGGCTTCTATCCGGGCCCAACACGAACCGAAGAATTCGAGACGCGGCTACGTCGTGTTATTCATGAAAAGCGCGGTATCGACTACGCCATCATCGCACCCGATATCCCGGCTAACATGATCGCTGCAGCGCGAACTTTGAAGGAATACGGCATATCCTTCTTGACGGATCCAGGCCAGGGGCTCACGGATTTCACTCCGTCCGACTGCCAAAGGCTGACGGAACATTCCAATCAGGTGATTGTTAATCAATTCGAATACGAGACGTTGCGGAGACACACCAACGTAGACACCATCAAGGAACTCGTTATTACCGAGGGATCCCAAGGAGCTCGCTGGACCACCCCCAATGAAGAAGGTGCCGAGTCTGCCGTCAAACCCGTCCGGATCGTCGACCCGACTGGCTGTGGGGATGCCTTTCGAGCGGGGTTTGTCCACGCGCAACTACTGGGCGCGAGCAAACGGGATGCTGTCCGTTGCGGCGCCGTCGTGGCAAGTATCAATATCGAGTCCCTCGGAACCCAAGCACACAGCCTAGACAATCTGGCGGACCGGTACAGTGTTGCCTGGAAAGAACGACCAAGCTGGTTATAACGATTTCGCGTAGCTAACATGGCGTAATGAAAGACGGATCTATCATCCTACTGAACGGGTCATCGAGTTCGGGCAAGACCACGCTCTCCCTGATGTTGCAACAGCTGCTCCGCGATCCCTATCAGCACGTTGCACTGGATCAATTTCGGGACGGACTTCCAGGACGATATCGCGGTTTCAATTCACCTGAGGGTACAACCGGATTCGACGGACTAAACATCAGCCCCGTCGACCTGAACGGTGAATCCGTGACGGCAGTTCGATTTGGGGTTCACGGTGAAAAGCTACTCAAAGGCATGCGCCGGGCCATAGCCACCATCGTTAGTAACGGCTTGAACGTCATCATCGACGATCTTCTTTTCGAAGAATCTTTCGTCATCGATTATGCCCGCGTCCTCGCTGAATTCGACGTGTGCATCGTTGGTGTGCGATGCCCGCTGGATGTTGTTCGCCAACGTGAATCTGAACGCCCGGGGCGTTTTCCCGGCACAGCGACGTGGCACTTCGACAAAGTGCACGAGCACATGATTTACGACGTAGAGGTCAATACCGCCAGTAATTCACCGAGGGATTGCGCCTTGACGGTCATGAACGCCTCAGAAAACAAACCTACAATGTCGGCGATACGTCAGCTCGCCGCTCGCTATCGGTCAACAAACGACTAGCTCGGCAACTGGGAAAGTTTGGCGATAATCAGGGGAATGCGATCATTGCCGAAGTACATATCGACACCATCGAGGAACACTGTTGGCGAACCAAAACCGCCACGATCCACCAGCTCCTGGGTATTTTCCCTTAATCTATTTTTGTAGTCGTCTGAACTGATTTTTTCGTAGAACTCGTCGGGAGCAATGCCTACCGAGTGCACGATCTCTGTCAAAACGTCGTCTTGTGATATATCACGTAATTCGCCCCAGTAAGTCTCGAAAACTCGACGCGCGTACGGAATCAGGACGTCCTGTTCGATCGCGACGAAAGCACCGCGCATCGCTTTAACGCTGTTCACTGGGAAGACTGGAGGCGAACCTATGTTAATGCCGACGTATCCTGCCCAATCGGCTAGATCTTTACGGTAATACTCCGACTTTGCCGGCACCGGGTTTTCGCGCGACGCATATACGCTGGGATTGACCGTATTGAACACGCCGCCGACAAGAAATGGCCGCCATTCCATCTCGATCGACTGGCCTTCAATCGACCGTTGAATTTGTTCAAAAGCCAAGTAAGTCCAAGGACTTGAACAGTCAAAGAAAAATTCCAGTGTTCGCATGCCGCGCAAGGTTATACAGTTGACAGGGCTCATGAAAGAACGTTCCATGGCTTCTTCGTTTGCCCAGGGGAAAGGTATTGAAATTCACGTGGTTTAATTTAATGCCCTGGCCATATCTTCCCGAAGACTTTCGGGAGAAGTACCGATCCGTGTGGGTTGATATACCGAACTCACTCTATGACCCGGTCCGCGGGCACGAACTCTATAACGTCTATCTCGACGAACTCGAGTATGCGGAAGAGTGTGGTTTCGATGGAATCGGAGTCAATGAACACCACGCCAACGGCTACGGTCTCATGCCCTCTCCAAATCTCATGGCCGCGGCATTAGCTCGACGAACCTCCAAGTCGGCTCTGGTGGTTTTGGGTAATTCCATCGCACTCTACAATCCACCCCTAAGGGTCGCTGAAGAATTTGCGATGCTGGATGTTATCTCCGGCGGCCGTCTTTTGGCGGGTTTCCCCGTCGGGACATCAATGGACACCAACTATTGTTACGGACAGATTCCTGCTCTGACGCGCGAAAAGTATCAAGAAGCTCACGAACTTATTATGCGCGCGTGGCGGGAAGACGAACCCTTTACATTTAACGGTCGCTATAACCAACT
>JAKUTI010000286.1 GCA_022448765.1 Pseudomonadales bacterium | reverse complement strand
GCATAGCCGTTGGAGAATGTTTGACCCAACCAGGTGACGTCGCTGAACTCAAATGGCACCACGAACAGCAAAGCGATGGCGACGCCGTAGATAGGCGTGCCGAGTAACACGAACGGCTTGCGGCGGCCCCAACGAGTCCTTATGCGATCGGACCAATAGCCGATCCACGGATCGGTAACGGCGTCCGAGATTCGCGTTGCCCAAAGTAGCCAGCCGACAACGACTAAGGAAAGGCCGAAGTGATCCGCATAAATCACTGGCAAGTAGACGCCCATGGGTAGGCCTGCGAGCGCGAGTGGGGTGGCAGGCAACGAGTAGGCGAACAGGACTGGTTTGCTCAACGGTCGGCGGTCTGGACGTACCTCATCCATATCGGTGATTGCTTGATCTGTCATAAGAGCATTGGACCGCTGACGACCTCGTGCCATGTTGCATTGAGCGTTGCCCATACTGCAACCGGCGTTTTGCGGCTAAGATGGGACATCGTGCAAGAACAAACTTACGCCAATCTCAGGGTCTGGGACGGGATCGCTAACGGTTACGTTGAGGCGGATTCGATTTCGGTTGCCAACGGATTAATTTCGGCGGTCGGAAAACGTGATCCGAAGGCTCGTGACATGTCGGGATTGACCGTTATCCCAGGCCTCATGGACGCGCACGTACACATGACCTTAGATCCTGAGATTCCATCGGCCGAAGAACAGCTGCGTCAGAAAGCGCCTGAGATACGCGAAAAGATGCGCGGCCGCGCCGAGCGGATGGTTCGCGCGGGCTTGACGACGGCAAGAGATCTCGGGGGTGGGGAGTGGCTCGAGCTTGAATTAAGAGACCGTATTAATCGCGGGGAGATCGTCGGACCACGACTTCTCTGCGCCGGGCAACCGGTGACGTCGATTGCTGGCCATTGTCACTTCTGGGGGGGGGAATCCGCCGATACATCTGATGCGTTTCAAGTGATCGATCGGCAACGGGAACATGAGGTTGATCTGATTAAGATCATGGCCACCGGCGGTAATCTGACCCGAGGTAGTTCACCGGGCGCGGCTCAATTTAGTCGAGATGAAACATGCAAGATCGTGGCCTACGCGAAGACCGCGGGGTATCAAGTTGCCGCCCACTGCCATGGAACGGAGGGCATTGGGAATGCTGCTGCTGCCGGGGTGACAACTGTTGAACATTGTTCCTGGCTAGCTAACGACGGTTCGCGACAGGATTACGATCCAGAGATTGCAGCTGAAATGGCGGCTCAGGGTGTGTGGGTCTCCCCGACCGTCAACGCCGGATGGGCGCGTTTCCGAGGCGGCGACGGAAAATTTGAAGCGCGGATCTCGAAAAATTTTGAGGGTCTTAAACGAGCAGGTGTTCGTCTGGTGGCTTCAACGGATGCGGGTATTCCCAATGTTCGGCACGAGGATTTAGCGAAAGCGCTCCCGGTTTTTTCGCATTACGCTGGGCTTAGTCCCTTCGAGGTCTTGCGTTCAGCGACATCGGAGGCTGCTAGGGCGTTGGCGATCGCGGACATTGCGGGCACAATTGCACCAGGATTGGCGGCGGATCTTGTGTTTCTCGAGGGAGACCCACTGCATGATTTGGCGTGTATTCAACAACCGGCCCTCGTGATGGTTCGAGGTAGAGAGATTGAGGCGACAGCATGAGTTTTAGAGAAGAGACCCGGGCATGGCTCGACGAGAGTTGCCCACCATCCATTCGGCAACCTGCTGGTCCCGGCGAGGGTACGGGAGGAGGTCGACGCGCAACCTACCCAAATCCCGAAGCCAAAGTGTGGCTAGATCGGATGGCAGAAAAGGGTTGGACGGCACCCACGTGGCCAAAGGAATACGGGGGAGGGGGCCTTAACCAAGACGAAGCCCAGATACTCGGGGAGGAATTGCGGGCGATCAACGCGCGTCCAGCCCACACCGGCATGGGGCTGTCGATGATTGGACCCGCCCTATTGGAATATGGGACCGAAGAACAGAAGCTGGAACACTTACCAAAAATCATTCGTGGTGACATCTGGTGGTGTCAGGGCTACAGCGAACCGGGCTCCGGTTCGGATCTAGCGAGTTTGCAAACGAAAGCGGTTGGCGATGGCGACGATTACATCATCAACGGTCAAAAAATTTGGACGTCGGGCGCGAATTTTGCCGACTGGATGTTCTGTCTAGTGCGAACGGACCCCGATGCACCGAAACACGAGGGCATCTCTTTCATCCTCTTCGATATGGAAACGCCTGGGGTGACGGTCAAGCCGATCCAGCTGATTAGTGGAATGTCACCGTTTTGCGAAACGTTTCTCGACGATGTGCGCGTGCCAAAGAAGAACGTTGTAAGTGAAGTGAACAAGGGGTGGACGGTCGCGAAAAGGTTGTTGCAGTACGAGCGAACATCCATAGGCGGGATTGGTGGAAGTTCTCAGCGTGCTAAAACGATGGAAGAGATCGCTAAGGATTATCTTGGTGAAAGCGCGGGTCGTATTGCAGATCATGACATTCGCGATCGGGTGTTGAAGCATCGCATGAATGATCGGGTTTACGGTCTGACCATGAGACGAAGTGGGGAAGAGTCGAGCTCTGGCCAAGCCCCCACCTTCTTGTCGTCCATGTTCAAGTTCTATGGTACTGAGCAAAACAAGGACCGTTT
>JAKUTI010000285.1 GCA_022448765.1 Pseudomonadales bacterium | reverse complement strand
TAGCACAACGCGCCCCCTGTGCTCCCGATTTAATTCGATAAATGCTTCGACCGGTGAAAGACCTCGTTCTGACGCATAAACCGCCAAAGAATTTGCTGGGTCGTGTGCGTAATCCACGTTCGCATCAGTCAATATAAACGCGAGATTAAAATCGATTGGGACGGGTTGATCGAGGTCGATAAGCCCTCGACGAATCGCCTCGTCCTCTAACGCTTCTATACGCTTAACCATCGGAAGTTCTGCCAGCCTTCTCCAACTACTCGATGCGGCAAACGGGGTCCTATGATCCAAGGCAAAAAGCCCGCCAACCCCGCGCGAAGTCGTCTGTGGCCGCAGTCGTGCCCCTTTCGCATTTTCTTCTTCGACGAATTCGATAATCTGACGATACAGCTCAGGTCTTCGATAACTATGCGCAACGCCAAATGTCGCGTTGAGCTGATTTTCCCGAGATAACTGCCCCACCCACGCGATTTCACCCCGAGTTTTAGGTAGCCCTTCCTCGTGATCACGTTCTCCCAGACGTAATGCGCCTTCGAATACGCCCTTGCCGTGCTCGCCCATTACTCGGCCTATCGCCAGCATCTCGTTCACTGCCGCATGGGTACCAGGGACAAATCTTCCATCGGGAACACGATGCATATAGGTTCTCGATGTCGAGAAACCTAATGCCCCCGACCCAATAGCTTCGTCAACCAAAGCACAGATCTTTTCAATGTCCTCATCGCTTGCCGGTTTCTCGTCCAAGCTACGCTCGCCCATCGCGTGGTATCTGACCGCACAATGACCCACCATGCCGCCAACGTTTACACCCTTATCCATTCGATCAAGAGCGTCTAAATATTCGCCATAAGATTCCCAATCCCAATCCAGTCCGCTGTTGATGGAATCTGCCGGTATGTCCTCGACCGACTCCATCAAATTGGCTAAATAGTCTCGATCCTCGGGTTTACAGGGAGCAAAGGTGACGCCGCAGTTCCCGAGCACGACCGATGTAACTCCGTGATAACAAGACGAAGAAGCGATGGGATCCCACGCAATCTGGGCATCGAGGTGCGTATGAATATCGACAAACCCAGGGGTCACCGTTTTACCCTCAGCGTCGATTTCGCGTTTCGCTCTTGAAGACACATCGCCCACCGCAACGATCCTATCCCCGTCAACCGCAACATCTGCTCTGCGAGCTGGTTCACCAGTTCCATCGACCACGGAGCCGTTCCGAATGACTAAATCGTGGGGCATGAAACTCTCCTGATCTCGCTCAGGGCGAGACTAGCACGCGGACGTTGGTGTTACCCATTAAGCTCGGCAAAGGTCGACAAAATTCGTCGATTAAGCTCCAGATCTCTCGACTGACTATCGAGGACAATCTCATCAACACCCGCTTCCTCGTACGCTTTAAGCATCGACATTAGTTCTTCTGGTGTGCCTTTCATCGTCGCACGTTCCGCGACCGGACGTTCCCAGGGCTGTTCCATAATCGTTGTCATTGAGCGCACCGATACATCTAGTGTGTCGGCTCTCCTCCGCCGAAGCTCCTCTACGATAGGGGCAATCGTCGCCGGACTCTGGCTCAGTGCATGCCAGCCGTCTCCGTGCGTCACAACTCGTTCGATCGCGCGTCTCGAAGAACCTCCGATCAGCACTGGTGGATACGGTTTTTGTAATGGTTTAGGTTCGAACTGTAAATCTTTGAATTTTATATATTTTCCGTTGTATTTTGGATACTTTTCAGTCCAAAGGATCTTCAGCGCCGCCAACATCTCATCGGCTACGCGACCTCGATCATTGAAACGTACGCCAAGATTCTCGAATTCATCTTTGGTCTGGGCGACACCAACTCCCAAACTCACCCTTCCCCCCGAATAGTCATCTAACGAAGCTACGCGCTTCGCTAACTGCACCGGATGGTGCCAGGGTAGAACCAAAACCGAAGTGCCCAAGCGAATTCTCGAGGTCGCCCCAGCTACCGCCGTCAAGACAGTGAGCGCCTCGTGGTAAGGGGCATCTCCGAGACGGGCGGCAACGTACGTCGCATGAAATAAATGCTCACTGACCCAAACGGAGTGATAACCCTTGGATTCGGCTTCAACGGCAAGGGCCACCAGCTCGTTCACATGCGCGACCCCCTGGTTATTCGGCAAGCTAAACCCGAGTTTCATAGTTAATTTATTTTGCATACGAGTTGTTACCATACCGGTAAATCCTTGAGAGAAAGAAGTTATGAGCGAAATCGACGAATCTGTGTTGGACGCACTCCGGGAACTCGATACTCCCACCGTGTGCAATGCACTTGAAGTTGTCGCGCCAGAACGGCGTGGCTACGGGTACTCCACCGACCCTCTCGTATGCTCTCGTCCAGAACTCGGAAGCATGGTCGGCTTTGCACGAACCGCCACAATACGAGCGATGCATCCCAACGATAAGCACGGCAAAGAGGCGCGCGAAATCGGCGATGGTTACTACCGCTACGTCTATGAAGGTGGGCCGAACCCGAGTGTCGCTGTCATCCAAGATCTTGACGGGGAGTCACGCGGCTACGGTTCCATGTGGGGTGAGGTGAGTAGCAATATCCATCGAGGTCTTGGCTGTTTGGGTGTAATCACCGATGGCAGCGTTCGTGATCTACCAGATATTGCACCCGGATTT
>JAKUTI010000284.1 GCA_022448765.1 Pseudomonadales bacterium | reverse complement strand
CGGGTGTTCCGATACCACCCTGACTGCCAGCAAGCGCTTGGGTCATATCCATTTCCGCCACATCTCCCCGAGCTTTCTTGACTTGCTCATATTGCTTCCAGAGATCGGTTCTGCCGGGTTTGTGTTCACCAAAAGCATATAAGCTGCCTAGCGCAAAACCGAAAAACTCAAACCCATCAAGTCCGCGTCGAATCGCCGTTTCACGATCGTGATGGCAAGAGAAGCTAGAGACCATGCATATGTTGGGATTCACCGCGTGGCCAATCGGAATGCACTCATCCGATTTCAAAATCCCATAGTACTCGTCGACCCATTCTTGGGCCTCTAACGGGTCAACAAACGCAAACGTCAGCGCGCCGATGCCAAGCCGTGCCGCCATACGAATCGTTTCGCGTTGAGAACAAGCCACCCAAAGTGGAGGATGCGGCCTTTGTACCGGCTTGGGTACGACATTCCGACAAGGCATGTCGAAATACTGACCTTGGTACCCGGGATACGGATCCATCGCAAGCATGTTGCATACCTGTTCGAGAGACTCCAGGTAAATCTTGCGTTTCTCCGAAACCGGAATCTTAAATCCTCCAAGCTCTAACTCCGCTGAGGATTCGCCAGTACCAAAATCGATTCGGCCGTTCGAGACCAAGTCGAGGGTGGCGACGACTTCTGCCGTACGGGCAGGGTGATTGTACTGCGGGATGACTTGGCGAATTCCCTGACCCAAACGAATGTTCTTGGTTCGTTGGGAACATGCTGCTAGAAATACTTCTGGGGCAGACGAATGCGAGTACTCTTCCAAAAAATGGTGTTCCACTTCCCAGGCGTAATCGATACCCAATCGATCGGCCACTTCAACTTGCTCCAGAGCATCGTTAAAAAGTTTCTGCTCATCTCCTTCATTCCAAGGCCGGGGCAATTGATGCTCGTAAAAAATACCGAATTTCATAGTAGGCGGACCCTATTCCTTCGTTCGTGAATCTAGTCAATCTGATCGGCCCATCAAATTCAAGCGCTAGACGTAAATTACTTACGTCTTGGACGATTAGTTTTCACTCGATAAACTAACGAACGTTCGGTTGAAAATAGGGGGGTTCCGTGCCGCGCTCAACTTCAGTCAGGAAAGAAATCGTTAGACACCTTTGCGACGTATTCAGGTCTCATGGTTACGAAGGAACGACCATGGCGGTGTTGTCGCAAGCCACAGGCCTGCAGAAGGCTAGCCTCTATCACCACTTTCCGGGTGGCAAGAACGAAATGCTAGAAACGGCGGTACTCGCAACGATCGTTGAGCTTGAACGTCAGGTATTTCGCTTTCTTGAGACCAACGGCGACGCCGGCGACCGCATCGGACAGGTGCTTGACGGATTCGCCGTGTATACAAACGGAGGACGCCGAAGCTGCTTGCTCGCTGTCATCGCACAAAGTTCTGTTGCCGAAAATTTCCAATCGAGAATATCGGCTCAATTCGACGCTTGGATAACTCGCCTGAGCAAAACACTCGTTGAATTTGGGTGTGAGCGAAACCACGGCGACTCACTGGCCCTCGAGACGCTCGAAACACTCTATGGCTCCTTAGCTGTTGGTCGTCTCTTGGGCAGTTTTGAGAATGTTAGCCTCGCCTTGAGGCGTTCCAGGACAAACATCGGTCTCGACACTAAGCCGGTGTTCCTATAGCCGCATGTAATCGTTTGCTCGCTGCAATGCGCGCAACAGCCCTTTCGAAACATCATTGCGACGCCAAGCACCCGCCGCTAATCGCGCAGCGTCCATTCGAGTCGGATAGACATGGATGGTCGAGAATATTTTTTTTAACCCCAATCCGTGCGTCATAGCCGTCACGTATTCGCTGATAATCTCCCCTGCGTCGGGACCGACCACGAGCGCTCCAAGTAACCGATCACTGCCACGCGCCGTGACAAGCTTCACGAAGCCTTCGGTTCGTCCGTCAGTCTGCGCTCGATCCACGTCGTCTAATTCATAGCGAGTTACAACGATATCGCGCCCTGTGGACCGTGCTTGCTCCTCGGACAACCCCACACGTGCGACCTCGGGATCCGTGTAGGTCGCCCAAGGTACGACCGATTCATCCAATGCGAACCGCCAAAAGGGTCTTGCTAACGCGTTTGCCGCAGCGATCCACGCCTGGTGCGAAGCCATATGGGTAAATTGATATGGCCCTACTACGTCGCCAGCCGCATAAACCGAATGAACGGTCGTACGTAGGTATCGATCAACCGCCAAAGTGCCATCCGTTTTGATTTCAATTCCTAAATTTTCGATACCCATTCCCGCCGTACGCGGCCTCCGTCCCGCCGCGATCAGGATACGATCGAAATCCACCTCCTCCACCGAACTGGGCCCGATGATTGAAAGACGTCTTCCAGCACATCTGTCTGGTCTATGCCCAGTCAAGACCCGGACGCCCTCGTGCCGAAAGATCTCCGCAATCATCGTTCCAACTTCTTCGTCCTCCCGGGGTAGCAATCGACCCTCGGTTTCAATGAGTGTGACGTCGCTCCCTAAACGATTGAAGGCTTGAGCAAGCTCACAACCGATAGGTCCGCCTCCCAAAACAACTAACCTCCGAGGTAATTCTCGTATCGACCAAAGATTGGTTGAAGTGAGACAATCGTCTTCGTCGATTCCTGGTATCGATAGGGCAACCGGTTCGGCGCCACTCGCCAC
>JAKUTI010000283.1 GCA_022448765.1 Pseudomonadales bacterium | reverse complement strand
GGTCGCCGTTCTTCAATCCATACGTGATTGTTGACGCAGATTCGACGGATCTGCTGGCGTGGACGGTTCAGAATCGCGTCGGCATGGTGCTCTTGATGGCGGGTATGTTGAGTCTTGCGTTTATGCGGGCCAACCGACGCGAACGAATGCTCTTGAGTTGATACGCGCGAGATCGGATAGCAACGCTGAATCTGAAGGATGCTTGTTCGTTAACTAAGCGGTTCGGGGTGACGTTTTCAAGTACAACCGGTATAACCGAATCGAATGAAGCGATAACAGGAATGAAGGCCATGCGCGCGCTAACGGAAACGGAAACAAAGCACCACGTTGACGAGATTGCGGAACGCGGATACGCCATCGTTGCGGACGCCTTTGATGCCGATTTTGCCCGACAACTCATGGAAGAATTTGAGCACCTTGAGCGAATTCGTCCGGGCGGAGATATTCCGCCGGCGCCCTTCGTAGGGTTCGTGACGCGCCGTTGGTTTGATGTGCTTAATGACGGCGATATTTGGCAGCAGGTTGCCGTTCAACCCACGATCATGGAGGTGCTGCCGCAGGTTTTGGGCGACGGATTCCTGCTCTCGACCATGGGCACTGCCATTGTCGGCCCCGGGGAGAAGGCACAACCACTACACGTTGACGATGGCGTTTATGCGTTTCCGCGCCCCCATCCGAATTTGGTTTGCAACACCATGTGGGCGGTAACGGACTTTACCGAAGCAAACGGAGCGACTCGGGTAGTTCCGGGGAGCAATCACTTTGACTATGACCCCGAGTTTGGAAAGTCCTACGATTCCGTCCCGGTCGAAATGGAGGCCGGTAGTATCGCCTTTGTGTTGGGCTCATGCTTTCACGGTGCGGGTGAAAATCAAAGCAATGAGGAGCGATACGGTTTAACGATCAATTACTGCAACGGCTCCATGCGTCAGCAAGAGAATCTAATGCTCGCAATCCATCCGTCGCGGATGCTTTCGTTTTCTCGCGAACTGCAGAATATTCTTGGGTTTCAAATGTGCAAAGGTGCTGGGCATCTGTTCGCGGGCGATCCGCGTTCAGAAATGGAGCGCCACTACGGCCCTGCCGATTCCGACCAGGCTTGGCTCGATCGCCGTGGCGAGAAAGTGATTCGGACTACCACTGAAATCGCCTCGGATAGTTAAGGCATTGAACCGCCGGTCCAATGCCTTGTTCCTAGCGTCGCAATTCATGCAATCAGGCGAAGCTTCCCCTATTCTCAACACTTAAGTTTCATACAAGGGTGGGATTCATGGCTCACGACGTAGTCATACGAGGCGGAAACGTGGTTGATGGGACCGGGGCCGAGCCTTATCAGGCGGATGTTGCCATTGACGGTGATCGCATTAGCGAAATTGGGGTGGTGAACGCACGAGGTCGCGAAGAGATCCAGGCGGACGGCCTCAACGTTTCGCCTGGGTTTATTGATTTGCATACTCATCTCGACGCTCAGATTGGCTGGGATCCCCAGGTAACCTCTGTTTCTTGGCACGGTGTCACCACAGCGTTATTGGGTAATTGCGGAGTCACGTTCGCGCCTTGCAAGGAAGCTGATCGGGAATTTCTTGCCGGCATGATGGAGACCGTTGAAGACATCCCAAAGGACGCGATATTGCACGGCCTGCCATGGAATTGGGAATCTTATGGCGGATACCTCGATGCCCTTGAGGCGTTGGGGCCATCGATCAATATCTGCGGTCTGGTGGGACACTGTGCTACCCGTTTTTACGTTATGGGTGAACGCGCGGTTGAAGAACCCGCGACCGCTGACGAGATTAGACAGATCGCGGAACTTGCGGGTCAGTCGGTCAAAGAAGGCGCCGTGGGCTTTTCGACGAATCGTTTGCCCGGTCATCGATTACCCGACGGTCGATCGATCCCAGGAACGTTTGCGCATCGCGATGAGTTAAGAGCCGTTGCAAAAGCCGTGGGAGCGTACGGTGGATTTATGCAAACGGTGTCTGATTTTCGTGAGTTTGATGAGGAAATGGAGCTAATCGCTGACGAAGCACGGTCGTCGCGCGGTGCTTTGTTCAGTTCAGCTGCCGAGATCGGGGTTGAAAGATTGGATGAAAAAGTGATGGCGATGCGTGCCGAGGGCCTTAATGTCACGTCGGTGACTGTCCCTCGCAGCGGCGGGGGGGTTGGTGGGTTGGCCACCGATAATTTTTTTAGGACGCCGGCGTGGATGGAACTTCGCCAGCTAGATTTTGACAGACGGCTGGGCGCGATTCGAGACGCTGACTATCGACAACGTTTGATTGCCGAAGTTAAGGATCAGGGACAGCCAGTGCTCGACGGGACTAAACGATGGTTCTGGATGGGCGATGGCGAGCGTCCGTGTTACACCCAGGAGACTGACAACAGCCTTTACGCGATAGCTCAAGCGGCTAACGAACACCCGGTGGAAACTTGGCTTCGGATTACCGATGAGTCGAACGGCCGAGCTCTCTTCCATATGCGCGGGTTTAATATCAACCTTGATTCGCTTAAAGAACTGATTACCACTGAATGGGCCATGCCCGGGCTGGGCGATGCGGGCGCCCACGTGAGTCAGATGATTGACTCCGGTTGGCCGACATTTATTTTATCGCATTGGCATCGGGACAGTGGCGTATACAGTCTCGAAGAGGCGGTGCGTCGAATCAGTGCGGTACCGGCTGGCGTCCTTGGGCTAGAGGACCGCGGGTTGCT
>JAKUTI010000282.1 GCA_022448765.1 Pseudomonadales bacterium | reverse complement strand
CCGCAACAAGGATGACGCCGGCGGCGATCAGCCACTTGTTGATCCGTGGCGAAGATGCCTCAACGGGAGCGCTTGAAGGCATTGCCTTCGGGCGTGCGCGTCGATCCCGTGAACGGTCTTCGAGCCCATGCACTTCGAGCGCGGGTTCGTCCACATTAGCACTTTGATCGGCCGGAGTTATTGACTCGTGAACTTCGGGTCGGGCACCGAGCCAGTCAATTCGATTGTCGCGGTTAGTTTGTTTCGCGGACGCCTTAAAACGAAGCAGGTAGAAGAACATAAATGCGGAGGCGGCTCCGAGGACACTGACGAAAATGGTAGAAGTCGACATGGCTAGCGCGAACGAAGTTTTGCGAGGAGCCGGAGAATTTCGATGTAGAGCCATATGAGGGTCATCACCAGTGCCATCGCGCCGAACCATTCGATGTATTTGGGTGCGCCGCGTTCCGCTCCTTGTTCAATGATGTCGAAGTCGAGGACGAGGTTCAGCGCGGCGATGGCCACGACCAGGAGGCTGAATCCAATACCCATCCAACCGTTGTCGGTCAGGACAAAAAATACGTTCCCCGTCACCCACATGTAGATCAGGTTCGCAAGGTAGGTGAGCACAACGCCCATCGTGGCCGCAAACAGCATCAGCATGAAGTTTCGATCGGGTTTGATGATGCCGGTCTTGTAGGCTAGCAGCATGGACGCAGCCACAAAAAACGTGAGCGAAACAGCTTCGAGCACGATTCCCGGGAACTGCGCTTCAAACGTTCGAGATATCAATCCGACCGCAAACCCCATGCCAAGCGCATAGATGGGTGCTGTTTTAGGAGCGAGATGGGGTCTGGGCTTGACGATCCATCCAACAAAGAAAAAATAGAAACCAAACGTAGCAATGGCGGCAATCAACGCGGCCCCGATGCCAAGCGTCGATATCAAGCCCATGGCGGGTGTTTGAATGTTCCAGCTCAAACCTGCGGTTAACACCGTCATCGCAAGGAGCATGCTGGTCTTATTGACCGCGCCTTGGAGGGTCATTTTTTCGGCGCCCAAAGTCGCCGTCGAATCAAACGCGTCGGAACGTATGAGAGGGTTCCCGGATCGTCCGAACCTATCGAGCGCGGCATGTCTGGACATGGCTAACCCCTGAAAAAGAGCGATTATATCGCACTGAGCCTCGAACGAATTCGGTAGAAACGCCTCGTTGGCCCGTCACCGGATTGGATGCGGAGGAAGCCCAAAGTGACATTGACGTAAAGATCGATAATATAGATTTGGTTGCGGCGCGGAGTTTTTATACACCGCGACCGCATTGAAATTGAACGAAGGTTTTTTCTTATAAGAATGAAATGCAGTCGGGCATAAAGACACTGGTTGCCGTCGTTGCGTTAAGCGTGGCCAGCGTCGCGTGGACGGGCGAAAGTGAACTCTTTCCAAATATTCGAAAAGCTCGGAAGGAAGCGCAAGAATCTGAACCTTCTTCCGTTGTGGTGGACGAAGAAATGATCGTAACCGCGCCGAAACCAAAACGAGGGCACGTCCCACAATTTGAATATCTTTTAGAGACGTATAAGGCGCGAAGTAAAGGTTCGCTTCTTTACCGGCGAGGAAAGTACGCGGAAGCCTTTCCGTACTTGCTGGTTGCCGCAAAACGCGGATTTAAACTGGCCCAGGCCCGGGTCGGCTTTCTGTTTCAACAAGGCCTTGGAACTGAGAGGGACGGTGAGGCGGCCATTGCCTGGCTTGCACTTAGCTCCACGCCTGACACGCTTCCAGAGATTCGTAATTACTTTCGCCAGCAGTGGGCGAAAATTCCTCCAGAATACTTGCCGTATCTCGAAGAGGTGATCGAGGAATATCGGGAACAGTATGGCGATCGCGAAAATCGAGTTGTCTGTGATATGTCGAGAAAAGCTGGCACACACTTTGAAAAACTCACGTGTCGTTTTATGGATGAGTCCTTCTACCAGGATTTCAGTGAGGCAATTAACTCAGATGAAGCTATTCCGCAGATTGGCGGCGGCGGTTCCAGCGGTTCTCAGGCGCAAGGAAGCGGATATCCCGGTGGCGGGGGGCGATAGAGGCTGGTTCTCCTGACGCTATCGATTCCTGGATCCAGAGAGTCAACTTTTAGGGGCCGTTATACGTTGGGTCTCGTCGCTTAGATCTCGCTCGAATGAATAGGTGTCTGGAAAGTCGCCGTATTAAGGCGCGAAAACCAACCCTAAGGTCGGTTAAAGTGCACCTAACAGAAACCTGACGGGAGAACCCCAATCGCTACAACGCTTTACGACGTGAGTATAAAAACGTACACCCAGATTCTTGGGGCAGTGACTAAGTTTCTAGATAAAGGAAAGGAACATTGTGCAGCGAACGGTATCGAGCTCGATACCGTGGTGGATACCAGTTTGTATCCCGACATGCTCCCGTTTCGATTTCAAATTGTGTCGGTGGCGCATCACTCGCTAGGCGCTATCGAAGGCGTGCAGGCCGGAGTCTTTGGTCCCCCGGCGATGGCCGCAGACCTCGACTACGAAGCACTGCAAGCGATGGCACGGGAGGCACACGAAAAAATCCAAGCGTACACGCCCGATGTTGTGAATGCGCTCGAAGGGGGTGCGGTGGAGTTCAAGATCGGCGGACAAAGTATGCCGTTTATCGCAGAGGACTTTTTGATGACGTTTTCGCTACCGAATTTTTATTTCCATGCAACAACGGCCTACGACAT
>JAKUTI010000281.1 GCA_022448765.1 Pseudomonadales bacterium | reverse complement strand
CCGGTGCGACGAAACATTCCACGACGCGATTAGATCCGGTCGTCGTTTCGATCAGGTCGAGGTGAGCTTTGGCCTCCACGATGACAAGGATGCGCTGGAAACGGCCTTGGAGCTCTCCAAGTCGGATGCTTTGAGTCCCGTCTCCGGGCGTTACGTGCACGACCAAACCGCTATCAATCTTCATGTAGCTGATGGCGGCCAAGGGGTAACGTCTTTGGTCGACGGCTTGGTTAATATGACTAGAGATTATTTCACGAGCCTTGTCCGTTTCGAAACCGATGACACCGGAGGGCAGGTCGGGAACCGAAACGGACTCTTCGGCATCCAATGGGTCGTCTTCGGGATCGAAGAAAGGCGCTGGGTCCGTGTATTTCCACGATTCGCTGTTTGGTCTTGGTAACGTCCCGTCTTTCAGCGCGGCTAACGCGCTGCGCCGGTCGAGCCAGGGGAAGTAACGCGGTTCAAGCGCTTCTAACGATTCAATCACGGAGACTGCGTGGGCGAGCGCCATTTACGTATCCTCCAGCCAACCGTAACCCTTCTCTTCAAGTTCGAGTGCAAGCGAACGATCTCCCGACCGTACGATTGTGCCGTTAGCAATGACATGGACGAAGTCCGGCTCGATGTGGTCCAGCAAGCGCTGGTAATGGGTCACGAGTACCACAGCGTTTGTTGGGTTGGAGAACTCACTAACTCCGTTAGCCACGGTTCGGAGCGCATCGATGTCGAGTCCTGAATCGGTCTCATCGAGAATGCTAACTTTTGGGTTCAGCATCAGCATCTGCAAGATTTCGTTTCGCTTTTTTTCTCCGCCAGAGAAGCCTTCGTTGACTCCTCGTTTAAGGAATTCCGGATTGAGTCCGAGCTGCTCCGCCGCGCTCCTCGCCGTCTTCATAAAATCAACGGCTGTAATTTCGGGCGTTCCAGTGGCGCGCGCGTGACTGTCAACGGCGACCTTCAAAAATTCCATGTTGGAGACGCCGGGGATTTCAATTGGGTATTGGAAGGCCAGGAATAAACCTCGGTGCGCGCGTTCCTCCGGGCTTAACGACGTTATTTCTTGTCCCTCGAGCGCAATGCATCCTCGATCGATTTGGTAATCTTCCTTGCCTGCAATCACGTTAGCCAGCGTGCTCTTACCGGATCCGTTAGGTCCCATAATCGCGTGAACCTCACCAGCGCACACTTCAAGGTCAATGCCGCGCAATATCGGTTGATCGTTAACGCTTGCAACCAGGTTGCTGATTTCCAAGAGGCTCAACCCACGGCTCCTTCGAGACTGACCTCGAGCAACTTCCCGGCTTCGACGGCGAATTCCATGGGGAGCTCTCGGAACACGTCTCGACAGAAGCCGTTAACAATCATCGAGACGGCTTTTTCAGGCTCGATGCCGCGTTGACGGCATAGGAACAGTTGTTCGTCGCTTACGCGAGAAGTCGTCGCTTCGTGTTCGATTACGCCGTCGCGTCGTCGGGATTCGATATACGGGAACGTGTGTGCTGCGCATTTTTCGCCGATGAGAAGCGAGTCACATTGGGTGTAGTTGCGTGCTTTCGCAGCACCGGGGTTCATCCTGACCAGCCCGCGATAAGCGTTTGAGCTCTGACCCGCACTAATTCCCTTTGAGATAATCGTGCTACGAGTATTCTTCCCAAGGTGAACCATCTTGGTTCCCGTGTCGGCCTGTTGATGATTATTTGTGAGTGCGACGGAATAAAATTCACCAACGGAATCGTCTCCTCGCAATACCACGCTGGGGTATTTCCATGTAATGGCGGATCCGGTTTCCACCTGGGTCCAGCTGATTTTGGAGCGATCACCGCGGCAGGCGCCGCGTTTGGTAACGAAGTTGTAAATACCGCCACGTCCATGTTCGTCTCCGGGGTACCAGTTCTGAACGGTGGAATACTTGATCTCTGCATCGTCGAGAGCCACCAACTCGACCACCGCGGCGTGCAACTGGTTTTCGTCCCGCATTGGCGCGGTACAACCTTCTAGATAGCTAACGTATGCGCCGGGTTCGGCGATGATGAGCGTACGTTCAAATTGACCAGTGTTGCGCTCATTGATGCGGAAGTAGGTGGATAATTCCATCGGACAACGCGTATTTTCTGGAACGTAAACAAAAGAGCCGTCACTAAAGACTGCCGAGTTGAGTGCGGCAAAAAAGTTGTCTCCCCGCGGTACCACGCTGCCGAGGTACTTACGGATCAAGTCTGGGTGGTCATGAACGGCCTCTGAGAAGGAACAAAAAATTACACCTGCCTTACGTAGTTCTTCCTTGAACGTTGTACCGATGGAAACGCTATCGAAGACCGCGTCGACGGCCACGGTTGGCGCTTGCTGGGGTTCAGATACACCCGCAAGAGCAGCTTGCTCGTGCAGTGGAATGCCGAGTTTGTCGTACGTCGCGAGGAGCTCTGGATCGACGTCTTCTAAGGTCTTCGGCTGGTCCCCGGATGGTGCGGAGTAGTAGGAAATCGATTGATAGTCGATAGCTGGAAACTGGACCTGTCCCCAACTCGGTTCAACCATCTCCAGCCAACCGTGGTAGGCGTCGAGCCGCCATTGTGTCAACCATTCTGGCTCACTTTTGCGAGCTGAAATAAAGCGAATGACGTCCTCGTCGAGACCGGGTGGAAGAGTGTCGGCTTCGATATCGGTGACGAATCCAGCGGCGTAGTCGCGGCCGACGAGATCATCTAGCGTGTTGTCGTCCTTGCTATCCGTACTAGCCATGGGACGTTCCTAGTCTAAGCAGACGCTATTCTAGCGAATAACCTAGTGTTTT
>JAKUTI010000280.1 GCA_022448765.1 Pseudomonadales bacterium | reverse complement strand
ACATCATTTGAGCAAGGGGGCCAAGCAAGACCAGCGCATTGGGCTCATGTCGTCTTATGTCAGTCCAAAAGTCGCTCGGCGCGAAGGCTTCACGAATGACGCTTGGATTACCAAACACGGTCGCGTAGTAGAACCCGGCTTTGCCCGTAACATGAAATACCGGGTAGGGTGAATACAGACTAATGTCTTGCAGTCTATCTCGCGGGATCATCCCACTTTCAAGAGAGGATAAGAGCTGCTGCCAAGGCACCATCACCGCTTTCGAGCGACCCGTAGTACCCGACGTGTAGATGAGCGAAGAGATATCCCAGGGTTCCGGTTCAGCCCTTTCACGCGCCGTAGCGGGCTCAAGAAAATCCGCCTCGGACAGAACGTTAAACGGTAACGTCCGCGGTATTGATTCGACGTTGCCGAACACCACGCAGTGCTTCACATGCGTGAGCTGATCGGCGATATCAAAAAGCGGCTGGCTAAATCTTGCTTCCGTCAACACGACTTCGGCCTGCGTGTTATTGATCACATGGCGTAACCACTCTCCCTTGTAGTTCGTGTTCACGGGGGCTTCAATCGCCCCCAACCAGGCACAGCCAAGCCACGAACGGTAAGCGTCAAACGAATTGGAAAAAATAGTGACCACCGGACGTCCGCGCTGAGTACCAAGGTGTTCCAGAGCGTCGGCCCAGCGTAATGCGTCGGAATAAGCCTCGTCCCAGCGCAAAGTCGATCCGTCAACATGCTGTAACGCACTGCCGCCACCCTGTTGCATGGCCCGTTTGGCCAGCATTTGCGGCATGAGTTCAGGAAAGTCAAACGCCATCGTTAGCCTCCGTCATGCAGTTTCGGCATCTACACTGAGTACGAAACAATTGGGCGGGCGCACGCACGTCGGTCTCGTCATTGAACAACCATACGCCGTCAACACCATCGCAAATAAGCGACGCATACCTGCGGGCCAGCGAGCGGGCATCGATAAAGCCATTGCCCGCAGCGAACTCAGCGGCGTAAAACTCCCTAGTCCGAACATTTAGCGGCAGCGTGGTTTCTTCCTCCATCAAGTATGAGTCCGGGTCAACCATGGCCTTCATGAGCTCCCGCGCCTTCTCTGTCTTTGGCTCGAATTTCGGCCAGCACAGGGCCGCCGGAACATCCAGGCGGCTCCCAAGCCAGGTAATCCTCATTGGCTGCAAACGCAGCCTCAACCGGTTCAATACCGGGAGCGACAACACCGTTTATCTCCATCGCCTCCAGTTTCTCCTTGTTTCCCGCCCACGACGAGCCAACGAGCGAGCCGCCAAGCGCCACCATGGAAACCCGCCCGAAATCGCGCCGGCTGAGGTTTGTCAGACGTGTCCCTGTCATGGAAATTACCTGTTAGGTTGAGTGAAATTGCCACCGAATCACCATCATCGTAAAGCGGCTAAAGCTACCAAGCAAAGACCGGCGACGGGGCGGCGCAAGGGCATACTGTCTTGATCACAAACAAAGACAGATAATTCTCTTTGTATCGAGCGCATGAGATCCTCACAAGCAACTGAAACGTGACTGTTATTTCCTGCCGATTACGATACGTTTACGCTCATACGTGGGAGATTCCAGCTGAGCGACCACGCTCATCACGCATGCTCTCCATTGCAATCACATTGTTGTCACAGGATCGTCATGAAGATTACCGACGTAGAAACTTTCGTTGTCGCCACCCCACCACCCCACCGTGGTGGTCGCGTTTGGATATTCCTGAAGCTCACCGCTGACAACGGCCTTTGCGGCTACGGCGAAGTCTACCAAGTACCGTTTCACCCTCTCACCGCTGCCCGAATGATCGAGGACTTGGGCGACACATACTTGGTCGGCGAAGATCCCTTTCAAATCGAGCGATTGTGGCGACGCGTTTATTACGGCGAAGGGTACGAACGGCACATTGCGCACCAGCATCCGGACCACACGGTGCTTGCGATTCTGAGCGCATTAGAGACGGCCTGTTGGGACATCGTCGGCAAGGCTCTAGAACAGCCGATTTACAACTTGCTGGGAGGCAAGTACCACGAACGGCTGCGCTCATACACCTATCTGTACCCGCCGCCCGACGACCAAGTTCGGGGCTCGCTGCACACCAGTCCCGAACGTGCCGGCGTCAGTGCCGCCGCACTCGTCGAGGAAGGTTTTACCGCCGTCAAATTCGACCCTTTGATTGATGTGATGAGTAATGAAGATCCAAAGGAACCACCCCTGGACCGCCTCGACAATGCCGAGGCCGTGGTGCGCAGCGTGCGTGAAGCCGTGGGTGGTCGATGCGATATTCTGATTGGCACACACGGTCAGACCACCACCTCGGGCGCGGTACGATTTGCCCGCCGAATCGAGCAATTTGATCCACTCTGGTTCGAAGAGCCTGTACCACCAGAGAACGTTGACGAAATGGCGCGGGTGGCGCGCAATACCACCATCCCGGTCGCCACCGGTGAGCGGCTGGCCACCAAATTCGAATTCCGGTTGTTATTGGAAAAGCAAGCCGCGGCGATACTGCAGATGGCCATCGGACGAGTCGGTGGCATTCTCGAAGCCAAGAAAATTGCCAGCATGGCCGAAGCTCATTACGCCCAGATCGCACCGCATCTATATTGCGGACCGATCGAGGAAGCAGCCAACATACAGCTCGACGTTTGCACACCTAATTTTCTGATTCAGGAGAGTATTGGCAAGTTGGACGGTTTCCACAGCGAGATCCTGAAATGCCCGATCGAGTGGCAGGACGGTTTCATCATCCCTCCGACCGAACCAGGGCTCGGCGTGGAACTGAACGA
>JAKUTI010000028.1 GCA_022448765.1 Pseudomonadales bacterium | reverse complement strand
CACCACCCGCCTCGGTCCATGCCAGCCCAGTTGCGACGCCGTTAGTTAAACGGGCTCTACTTTTGTCCGATTTAAATCGTTCCGGCCCCAGCATGGTCGTGACGGAACTCTCGTCAATGGGCTCGGTCTGGAGCTCGTTGAGAAGACTGTCTTTGGCCCTCTTTCTTGCAAGTCGGCCGATGGTACGTTCGAGTTCACGGACGCCCGCTTCGCGGGTGTAGCGTTGAATTGCGAGGCGAAGCCCGTCATCGGTCAGTTCGAGTTGTTCGGGCTTAAGTCCAGCGTTTTCTTGTTGTCGCGGTATAAGGTAACGCCGCGCGATCTCGACTTTTTCGAGTTCGCTATAGCCCGTCAGCTCTAGTACCTCCATGCGATCAATTAGGGCGCGAGGAATACCCTCAAGGGTGTTCGCCGTCGTAATAAAAAACACCTTGGACAGGTCGAAGGGGAGGTTTAAATAGTTATCCCGGAATTCTTTGTTTTGTGCTGGATCGAGGATCTCCATCAGAGCCGCGCCTGGATCCCCACGATAATCACGCCCCATCTTGTCCAATTCGTCCAGCATCAACACGGGATTACGAACGCCACAACGTCGCACTGCTTGCAGGATGCGACCGGGCATAGCACCGATGTACGTGCGTCGGTGACCGCGTAGCTCGGCTTCGTCGTGCAAGCCGCCGAGGCTCATCCGTTCAAACTTTCGACCCATGGCGCGCGCGATCGATTGCCCGAGCGACGTCTTACCGACCCCGGGCGGGCCAACGAAACAGAGGATGGAGGCCTTTGTTTCGGGATTCAGCAACAATACCGCCAAGGCCTCCAGTATTCGTTCCTTGATATCGCCGAGACCGAAGTGATCTTCGTCGAGTACGTCCTTTGCGGCTTGGAGTTCGAGGTTATCCTCGGTAATGACGTTCCAGGGCAATTCCGCGACGAGTTCTAGGTACCCCCGTGAAACCTGGAAATCTGCGGCATTGGGCGACATTCGTGACAATCTTTTTAATTCTCGATCGACCTCTTTTTGGACTGCATCGGGTAGGTTGGCCTGTCGCAGCTCGTCCTTTAGTTCGGCGATATCCTCATCGCCTTCGTTCTCGCCCAAGGCTTGCTCGATGGCACGTTTTTGGTGCCTGAGTACATGCTCTCGCTGTTGATGTTCGACGTCTTCACGCGCCTGACTTTGAATTTCCTTTTGGATCTCAGTCACCGCATGTTCGTGTTGTAAGACCTCGTGAATACGGGTTAGGAGCTCTTCTGTAGAACCGATTTGCAGTAACTCTTGGCGTTCTTCGGTCGAAAGGTTTTGCGCCACGGACGCAATCTTGTACATCTGACTTATGGGTTCGTCGATTTGACCGATGAATTGCTGGAAAATTTGGTCTCCTTTGTCAGGATTTAGCGAATTCGCAATCTCTTTGGCGAGTTCAAGCGTTTCCCGGTGCAGGGCTTCGATTCTTGGCTCTACGTTGTCGCCCAGGTCGATCGAAAGGTCATCGATGGGCGTATACGTGACGGAAAGATAGTCATCCACTTCGTCGACACTGTCGATCTGCACGCGCTGATTGCCTTGAACGATTACCTGGGCGCCGCCGTTACGTTCCTCGACGCGTGATACTGTGCATAACGTCCCGATCTCGTGAAGTTGTTCTTGTCCTGGTTCTTCTGCGTCCGGGTCGCGTTGCAAGACCACGATAACTTCACGACTGCCGCTGGCCGAAACCTTAACCGACGCAAGCGAACGCGCTCGTCCTACCGCAACGGGCGCGACCAGAGTGGGAAAGATGACCAAGTTCTTTAAGGGTAGAAGGGGCAGGGTTGGCACGGACTTTCCAGAATTTCTTTAAGTCACTGACTAATGTGCGGTCGTCGAGCTCGTATTTCAACCCCCACGGACATTACTCCGCGTGACCATGGAAAAATGCTTCAATCAAGCGAGACCCTGGGCACGGGCCGCTTCTTCACGCACTGATTCGGGGCCTCCCAAGATCTGACGGTTGTATCCGATTCGTTTAAACCAGTAGTGGAGGCCCAATAGATCTGTAAAACCCATCCCACCGTGGACAATTGTGGCCGTTTTGCCTACGAACGAACCTATTTCGCCAAGGTGGGCTTTCACGTGACAAGCATTCAAATGGGATTCTTCGGGATCCTCATCGACGGTGTGGGCCGCATACCAGAGCAGGGCGCGACTAGGTTCGATTTCCGCGGCCATCTCGGCGCACATGTGCTTTACTGCCTGAAATGACGCTATGACACGATTAAACTGTTCGCGTTCCAGCGCATATTGGACCGATCGGTCTAACATTTCTTGGGCGGCCCCCAGCGTATCTGCGGCGATCATAATTCGCCCGATATCGATAACGGAGCGTAGTGCCGAACCTTGGTCGTCGTTGAGGAGAGCGTCGGAGGGCGTGTTATTCAGGATGATTTCGCCGATGGGCCTTGTACGGTCGATTTGGGGAAGCGCGTTGATGGTCAATCCGTCGGCGTCGGAAGGGACGACGTGTAGTCGGTTTTCCGAGTCGGCAACCAAGTAGTAGTCTGAGTAGAGATCAATCGCAAATAGCGCTTTACCGTTGAGTTTCGTTTTCGTTGCTACAACGCCAGCATCCCGTCGGGCCCCAGTTGCTTCGGAAAGGGCCGCACCGAAGGTTGCCTCACCGGTTGCTATTTGCGGTAAGTATCGATTCTGTTGCTCCTCGGTGCCCGCAAGACGTATAGCTGTAGGAGCTAGCACGGCCGTCGACAGGAATGGCGATGGTGTCACGTGTTGTCCAAGACACTCACACACCGCTGCCGCGTCGAGGGCACCTAGTTCGATACCACCATGTGTTTCAGGCACGAGTAGGGCCGGCAGCCCGAGTTCCACGAGTCCATCCCAGATGTCGTCGGCCCGTTCTTGGTGCCCGTCACTAAACTGCCGGACACGCTCTAGCGGGGCTTTGTCGTCCAGAAATCGGTTGACGTTGTCTTGAAGCGCGGTCTGCTCTTCGGAGAGTCCAAATTCCATTCTACGCCTCGGCTCTTTGTTCGAATTTGGGCTCTTTCGGCATGCCTAGCCCGCGTTCACTGATGATATTTTTCTGGATTTGAGATGTTCCTCCACCGATGATCAATCCTAGGAAGTACATGTACTGCATTTGCCATGAACCGTTGTCTGTGAGGTAGTCGCTGCTACCGTACATTAGCCCGATTTCTCCCATGATATCGATTGCAAGACCCTCTAAGTCGTGGCGCAACTCAGTTCCCTGGAGCTTGGAGATCATTCGCGCGAGTCGGGCATCCGTCTTGTTGATTCGTGATGAAAGGACGCGCTGGTCGTTGAAACGAAGCGACATAACGCGTGCTTGGATCTTCATCAGTCGATCACGAAAGACGGGATTGTCGATTAGGCGTTGACCAGCCACTGTCTCCTGTCGGGCGAGTTCGATGAGTCGATTTAATCGAGTGAGTGTCGCATTTGGGTCGCCGAGCGAATCGCGCTCGTGCCCCAGGATCGCGTTCGCCACGAACCAGCCTTCGCCGCGTTTGCCGACGATTTGATCCTTCGGCACCCGAACATCAGTAAAAAACACTTCGTTGAAATTGGCAGCCATGGTCATGTCGACGAGTGGCCGAATTTCGATTCCTGGTGTATCCATTTGAAAAAGGAGGAAGCTGATGCCTTGATGTTTCGGGGCGTCCGGTTCTGTACGGACGAGGCAAAATATCCAATCGGCCAGGTGAGCAGTTGAAGTCCAAATCTTCGAGCCATTCACGACCCATTCATCACCGTCGAGGACCGCTGACGTACGTAAACTGGCGAGGTCGCTTCCGGCATTTGGTTCCGAATACCCTTGGCACCAGATCATTTCGCCACCGAGAGTCGGAGGTATAAATTGCTTTTTCTGCTCCTCGGTACCCAATTCCAACAACGTGGGTACCAGCATGGAAATGCCCTGACCACCCAAGCCGGCGGGAGTTTGTGAACGAGCGAATTCTTCGCCGATGATTCTAGCTTTGATAATGTCGGGCTCACCCCCGTGCCCGCCATATTCTTTCGGTATCGTCCGCGCCGTATAGCCTTTCTCAATGAGAAGCTTCTGCCAACTTTGAGCGCGCTCGGACTTCATCGATTCACCACGCGGAGCGCGGTCACGATTCGTTTCGATAAACCCTCGAACGTCTTCGCGGAACGCCTCGTATTCGGGACCATAAGAAAGATCCATTTCGTCTCCACTTGGCACTGAAGAAAGGGAGTCTACCTGATCAATGAGCAGCTAAAGAAGAGGTTGTCGGTTTGATGGGCGTGAGGGGCGTGCCTAAGCCAGTCGATCCAGCTCTTCGCGCTTGACCGCATGCTGTAGCGGCGCATTTTTTACGAAGCGCGCGATTTCTTCGAGGATACACTCAGCTAAACGTTGTGTTTCGTTCCCCAACGACCCGGCGATGTGAGGTGTCAAGAATACGTTCGGAAGCTCATATAGAGGCGATTTCGGGTCTAGGACCTCGGGATCGGTTGTATCAAGCACGGCGAAGAGTCGACCATTAGCTAATTCTTGCGTGAGGGCCTCCTGATCAATGAGCCCGCCACGCGCAGTATTGATGAGGGTGGCGTGATCCTTCATTAGATTGAGCTCTCGGCTACCAAACATGTGACGAGTCTCGGGGAGCAATGGGGCGTGAAGTGACACCACGTCGCTTTGGCTGGCGAGCTCGGCGAGCCCGACCTTGGCGGCACCAAGATCTCTAGCATCTAAGGGAGATACATAAGGATCGTACAGGAGCAGGTTAAAATCGTGCTGTTGCAGGTATTGAAGTACTAGGCGGCCAATGTGTGAAGCTCCCACGAGGCCGATGGTTTTGCGGTAGTTCCCGACGTCGGGTGCCTCTCGAGACCATGGAGATCTGTTTTCACGAACTTTGCGATAGGCACGATTGAGCTGAAAAATGCGTTTATTGGCGAATAAGATTGCTGCGAGCGTATATTCGGCGACAGGGACAGCATTGGCGGCGACCGCGTTCGTCACCTTCACACCCCGCCGCCACGCGTATTCATCGATGAATCCCTTGACGCTCCCGGCCAAGTGCGCGATGAGTTTTAATTTGGGTAGTTGGTTGAGTACGGCCCGGTCGATGCTCGGGCAACCCCAACTGGTGATCAAGATTTCTGTCTTCGCCAGTGTCTTTTGTGGCGCATTATCGAACGATGGGAAAGGGTTACGAGAAGCGAGTGAACAAAGCGTGTCTAGTCTTGCGATATGCCTGTCGTGCAGAAGCTCTTCCCGCACGAAAGGGTGCATGACCAGTGTTGTCGCTGGTGCAGGCATTCGCGCACAATAACAAATAAGGCGCGACGGAAGTGAGGAATCGGATTGGTGAACCCTGAACAGGTCTTTGCTGGTCGGTTGGCCGTGATGGCAAGGATGCAAGCTGAGCACAACGACGAAGTACATCCTGATTGGCGTAATCAGGGATTCGAGTATTACCGAGCTGTGTGGGTTGAGTGTGCAGAACTGCTCGATCATTTCGGATGGAAATGGTGGAAACGGCAGGTTGCGGATATTGAACAGGTTAAGCTCGAAATCGTTGATATCTGGCACTTCGGCTTGTCTGATCTCATTCGCGATGATTTAGTCGGCACTGAACTTGCACGCGAGATGTTTGTACGCGCCAACGAAAACGGGGGTGGGGATTTTCGCCATACGGTTGAAGCGCTTGCTAGCCACGCGCTCACCCATCCGAACTTCGATGTTGCAACGTTCGTCGATGTTTTGAACGCGTTGCCAATGTCGCTTGATGAATTGTTTGAAAAGTACGTCGGCAAAAACGTTTTAAACCGATTTAGACAGGCGCATGGTTACAAAGAGGGCCGTTACGAAAAGGTTTGGCACGGGCGCGAAGATAATGAACACCTAAGTGAGCTCTTGGGAGAGCTTAACCCGGTATCTGATTCGTTTGAGGAGGAACTTCTAGACGCGTTAGAAAGGCGTTATCCCGACAAGAGTTCCTCTTGACTTTAGCTGTCAGACGGTCGAAACGGACAAAACGAAAGAGGTAGGGGCGGGGGTTACCGTGCGCCCGTGTTCGCGTTCGTGATGTCACCAAGAAGACTCTGGATGTATGTGGCGGCGGCAGGATGTATCGATGAAGTCGATTGCCGATCGAAAAAACTTGGTCCCATGAAAACTTTTAAATAGCATCACGACCACCTGTTAGATTAAGGCCAAGCCCGAAGCCAAGGCGCTCGTGCGGTGAAGGTGAAGCGAAAAACTATATTGCCGTCTAATTGGACTCCGCTCGAGCAGGGCACGCTGGTATACCTCTTGCGAGATTCTTCGGTCTTATTGATCCACAAGCTAACGGGTCATGGAGCTGGGCGAATCAACGCGCCGGGCGGTCGCCTCGAAGAAGACGAATCGATCTATCAATGTGCAGTGCGGGAAGTGCGTGAAGAAGTCGGTATCCGGGTGGGGTCTCTTAATCCCGCCGCCGCATTGCGGTTTCATGATTTTGGTAACGGGTTCTCCATGACAGGCTACGTGTATACATCGACGATGTTCGAGGGCGATGCTGTCTCGACGAACGAAGCTAATCCCTTTTGGTGTGACATAGGTGAAATTCCGTATGACAAGATGTGGCAGGACGATGCCCTTTGGCTACCGAGGGTACTTGCTGGAGATTGTATTTTTGGCGACTTCGTTTTTGAGAACGATCGTTTGAGGTGCCATGAGGTGAGGCGAGTTGGCCGAAGTGAAATCCGGCAACGTATGCAGGGCTACGCGACCGCGACTGAGGGAGGAGCATAAGTGCGTATCGGGATTTCCATCGCCACGATGCAGCCAACTCGCGATTACCGGGAAGGTGCGCGAAACATCATTGCTCGAGCGGCACGAGCCAGGGACGCAGGACTTGATTCATTGTTTGTTGGCGACCATCACGTCACGACAGCTCCGTACTACCAGAATAGCCCTATATTGGGGCGAATCCTTGCGGAATGGGATCAGCGTGATTGTGGAGCCCTGTATCTGTTGCCTCTATGGAACCCGGTTCTTGTCGCGGAGCAAACTGCAACGCTGGCGTGCGTCACGCAAGGCCGATTTATCCTGCAGTGTGCGCTAGGCGGTGAACAACGACAAAGTCAGGGGATGGGTGTTTCGCATCGTGACCGACGAGCCATGTTCGAAGATGCGGTGGTCCTGTTGCGTCGACTGTGGTCGGGAGAAACACTCGATCACGATGGGTACTGGCAGTTGAGGGGGGCGCAAATTTCACCGTTGCCTCCACAACCTATTGACATCTGGATCGGTGCGACAGCAGATGTAGCCATCGAACGGGCTGCCCGTCTCGGAGATGGTTGGCTGGGTGATCCCGGAAGCGTGTTCGATGCAACACGACACCAGCTTGGAGTTTATCGCGAGGCATGTGAGCACTCGGAGAAAGCCGAGGGTGCCGTCGCGTTGCGACGCGACGTCGTTGTCGGGAAATCGATGGTGGAGGCAAAGCGTCAGATGGATCCCTACCTCGGAAATTATCGCGGTTTCGATCCGGACGCACTTATTGTGGGGGACATAGACTCGGTCGCGGCACGCTTAAACGAATATAAGGAGCTTGGTTTTACAGATGTGCTGATGCGAAATATATCGAGAGATCAGGACGAGGCCCTTGCAACGATTGAGCGGATGGGTCGAGTCAGGGAACAACTTAAATAGCTACTCTTCCGGTGATTCGAATCGCTTACTTTAGGTTGTGGTTGTTGGAAATTTCGCCGGCGATCGATCTCGATAGTATGACAGGGTTGACGTGGCGTGCCTTGACCGGTTATCACCACAGCGGGAATCCTGGGGTGAAAGAATGATGATCGATGGAATAAACCTGACGAATGTCACGGCATGGGTCCAGGATAAGATCCCCGAAATCACGCCACCACTCGATTTTGAGCTCATCGCGGGGGGTCACTCGAATCTGACATTCAAGTTCACCGATACTCGAGGGTCAGCCTATGTGCTGCGGCGCCCGCCGCTGGGGCATGTTTTAGAGAGCGCTCACGACATGGGCAGGGAACACCGGATCGTATCAGCATTAGCGGGTTCGTCGGTCCCCGTAGCACCTACGTACGGGTTATGCGAAGACACGGATGTTAACGAAGCGCCGTTCTACTTGATGGGTTTTGTGAGCGGTGCGGTTTTGCACGACCAACAGCCTGTGCAAGAGATGGCGGAAGCTGAACGATATTCGTTTGGGCTCCACGCTATCGAAGTTCTCGCCAACCTCCATTTAATCGACCCGGACGACGTTGGTCTTGGACAACTTGGTCGCAAGGAGGCGTACCTCCAACGTCAGCTTAAGCGGTGGACAAAGCAGTGGGAAGCGACCAAAACGCATGAAATTCCTGAAATGGACGAGAGTTTGAGGCTGTTGAACGAAGACATGCCGGCACAAGTTGGATCGGCAATTGTTCATGGTGACTATCGTCCGGGCAACATGATCGTCGCCAACGGCCGGATGGCAGCGCTACTTGATTGGGAACTTTGCACGCTAGGGGACCCACTCGCGGATGTCGGGTACATGCTCAATTTCTGGCCTTCGGTTGGCGAGCGCGAGCGTGGAGCAGAAAAAGCACCAACGGCGGTAAAAGGGTTTCCGGAACGTAAGGAGATTCAGGAACGATACGAACGCGCGACGGGCAGGGGCCTTGAACGGATCAATTACTATCGGGCGTTTTCGCACTGGCGCCTGGGCGCGATAATGCAGGGGGTCTACAAGCGTTATCTGGTGGGTGCGATGGGGGACCAAGAGTTCGATCTCGAGGACTATAAGGAAGGTATCTCCGTAAAGGCTCGTTCGGCGCTCAAGCTATTGACCGACTGAGCTATTTATTTCGGCGAAATGCATCTGCAGCCTGCATGGCCGGTCGAAGTCGTGTTCCTATGTTGAAGCACGGCCATAGAATCGGAGTGAACTTTCAGAAGAAGCGGTGCGCGGGACCAGCGGGCCCAAAGACCCATCCCGCGACCAAGACGCTTTAGGCGCCCCCCGGCAAGGAAAAGTAAAAAGGCGTGTCAGCGGCGGGAGCCGCTGAAAACAACTTCGCTGGGGGAAGGACACTTGAAAGGGAGGACTGCATTGAAGTTGTGTTGCACGCCTAAACTTGTTGACGTGCATTATGTACTGTACAGATATATTGTCAAGACTTTATGTAGAGTATTTGTACAGTAATTTAATTAGCCTGCTGAATAGGTCCTTCAACCTCGACGATAGCGCTTAGTGCGTTTTCAAGGCTGGTCCTGGCCGCGTTGGCTTCGAGTGTAATTTCGAAATGATTGGCTGCCGTATCGGCGGTGCCGCAGCGTTCAGCATGGATAGCGTACGCGTTAATTTGCGTGATGAGTTGAACCAAATCGCGCGGGCAGGTGCAACTCTCGATGCTGGTATTGGTGGCGAAATGAAAAAGTTGCTCCTCGGAGAAGCGAGGTTGCGTTGGAGCAATCGCGCTGGACCTACGCCTGGAGCGAAGACACGCTTCCTCGATTTGCTGCCAGGTTGATGGCCATGGGATTACGTCAAGCCCGCGTTCAGTTGCATTTTGCAGGTCGTTAGTGGTGCCAAAGTGGTACACAACCACGATCCGCTCGTCGATAGATTGACGATATGTATCAATAAGTTGGATGTCTAAGCTCGGCATCTCCAGGACGACCACGTCGAGTTTAGGTCGTTCTTGCAGAGATTTTGGTTGCAATCGCGCGTCGTCGAATGCGTCTAGACTTGACCACCGATCGAGGATCTCCAGACGGTTGTTGTCTGCTAGTCGTTCTTCCGCCAAAAGCACGGTAGTTCCTGCAAGGCCAACCTTGAGTCGTCGGCTGGAAAGCGTTGGCGCCGATGAATATTGGCCTAACCGATGGGCGAGATCTGCGTCGCTCAATTTTATGAGTTGGCTGATGGGGTGACCCTGGTCAATCAGACGCTTTATTTGGGTTAGTCGGTGAATTTGAGCTTCGCTATAAAAACGTGTTTTGCCGGCTTTTTCCGCCGGACGCATGCCGTAGCGCCTCTCCCACGCGCGCAAACACTCGACCGTCACACCAGTAAGCTTAGACACCGCGCCAATTCTGTACAGGTCTTCTGTCATTCACGTACTGAACAAAAATGGGGTCGCGCATTGTACAGACTCCGGATGTATTGTCCAGCTTGTCCAGATTCATGTGGCTGCCATGGCCAGAAACCGTTAGTACGTTGTTCAGGAACTCGTGAAGATCAACCTTTGCAATTAGGTTTCGTTAACAAGAAATCGTCATAGAATGCGGCTTAACTCGGCTGCCGAAAGGGATCGCGTGAAAAATAACATTGGATTGTGGTTAACCAAGCGGTCGCACCTTTCCCCGAATCGAGAAGCTTACGTTGACGGGAATACAGGCCTTCGGCTGACGTATCAGGCACTTAACGAGCGTTGTAATCGAATCGCCAATGCCTTCGTTCTTGACGGAATAGAGAAGGGTGAGCGGGTCGGGCTCTTATTGATGAATAGTGCAGAATTCATGGAAGCCTATTTTGCTTTGGGGAAGATCGGTGCTGTGGTCGTTCCACTTAATTGGCGGTTAGTCCCCGACGAATTGGAGTTCATTCTCAAAGACAGCGGAACGACTAGGCTTATTTTTAGCGAAGAATTCATCGAAACCGTGGGCGAGTTATATAGCCGAGGTGACCGTACGGATGTTGGCCAGTGGCTACAGGTCGAAGGTGCCGAAGACGTCGCTTACTTTGCTGCGGGATACGCAGAATTCCGCGATGTCGCGGATGAGGACGAACCCCAAATCGGAGCGGTTGGAGATGACGTGCTTTACATCATGTACACGTCAGGCACGACGGGGTTACCCAAGGGCGTTGTCCACACGCACGAGACATCGGCGTGGGGAGCGTTAACCATCGCCGGGACAACCTATTATCAAGAAAGTGATCGATTCTTATCACCGTTACCGATGTTCCATGTGGGCGCACTTACGCCACTTACCGTGAATATCTACCGCGGCATTACGAGCATCGTCATGCGTAATTTTGATCCTGTCCGGGCGTGGGAGCTCGTTGACTCGGAGAAAGTCACGATCGGATTGTGCGTTCCTGCGATGTTAAATTTTATGCTTCAAGTGCCGAAACTCGACCGCTATGACTTTTCGCAGTGGCGCTGGTGCATGTCGGGCGCTGCGCCGGTACCAGAATCATTGATAGAGGCGTATGCGGCCATTGGGATCGAGATTCACCAGGTCTATGGATTGACCGAATCTTGTGGACCGGCATGCTTAATTGATGCTGACAACGCACTCAAAAGGATTGGATCCACGGGCAAGGCCTTTTTTCACACAGATATCGCCGTCGTTCGCCCGGATGGATCGCCCTGCGCTACCGACGAAGCGGGTGAGGTGCTGGTGCGTGGTCAACACGTCATGCGCGAATACTGGAATCGGCCTGATGCGACCAACGAAACGATCGTGGATGGCTGGCTGCATACGGGGGACGTGGCTCGTATGGATGCGGAGGGATTCGTTTACATTCAGGATCGTATAAAAGACATGATTATTTCGGGCGGAGAAAACGTTTATCCGGCGGAAATCGAAAACCTTTTACAGACGCACGAGGATATCTCAGAGGCCGCCATAATTGGTCAACCCAGTGAAACATGGGGCGAGTCTCCGTTCGCAATCATTGTTCGTACCAATGAGCAACTAACTCAAGCAGACGTTTTGGAGTTTTGCGATGGCAAACTCGCTGGGTTCAAGATGCCCAAAGGTGTGGTGTTTGTCGATGAGGTCCCGCGCAACCCGAGTGGCAAGATATTGAAACGTGTTCTTCGTGACCAGTTTCCCGGGCCAGCAGACGTTTAACGTGGACCTTAACGAGTTAGCGTACCGCCTTGGTCCGTTCTGTGAAGCGAAGTACGAAACTACGGATCTGGAAGTTTTTGACGTACATCACATGCCCGGGCATGCCGGTTTCGCGTACGGATTCAGTGTTCGAATATCCGGTGGGACCGAGTCGTGGTTCATTCGTCTACCGCCACCCAACGTCAATTGGCGTGGAACCGCGGACGTACTCAGACAGGTTGAAGTTCTGAACGCTCTTGAAGGGACAGACGTCCCGCACTGCACTGTTCGGTGGTCTGGAAGCGATCTCGAATGGTTTGATAGACCCTATTTCGTTGTCCCGCGACTAGACGGGGACGTAATGCGGCTAGGACCAGGCGAATGGGTAGAAAAACTGAGCGAGAAGCAGAGATTCGAACTCGGTCGTGAGGTGATGTCGGCGCTAGCCAAGATTCATAAAGTCGATGTCGCAGCGACGCCCTATCTTGGCGATCCAGTTCCCTTCGTCGAAGATGTCGAGCGTTGGGACCGATTTTACGAGCGGGCGGCGGATCCGGAAATGTTGACGGGTGTTCCAGAATGTCGGAAGCGGTTACTTGAAACGTTACCGACCGAAGCACCGGTGGGAATATTTCATGGAGATTTTCAAACATCGAACTTATTTTGTTCCGGCGACGGCAAGCTCCTTGCTGTGATCGATTGGGAACTCACAGGAATCGGCGCCACACTTAATGACGTTGGTTGGATTTGTACGTTTAGTGATCGAAAGGCTTGGGGCGGCGAAGGGGCTGGTCGCCCAGTGTTCCTGGAACCAGAGGTTCTAATGGACCTCTACGTGGAGGCATATGGCGATCCGCTGCCGGATCTCAATTGGTTTCGGGCGTTAGCGGCATACAAGTTCGCGATCATTACCGGGTTTAATCTTAGCCTCCATCGGCGAGGCAAACGCATCGATCCGACGTGGGAACAGACGCGACTATCGATGGAACCTTTGATTCACCGAGCGATCGAATTGCTAGGCTAATCTGCTGGCAGTTATACGGCGTCGTGCAACAGCAGCGCACGTAGTTTCGATTAGAACCCCAAATCCCCCACCAGTTCTTCCTTGGGTTCTAGCCGTCTGACTTGGCCATATGATGATGGAGCTTTCGAACACATACGGTTTGTTAGGCATGCTGGGTTCAGAAAGTTGCGCTGTGCGGTACGCGCGGGTAGGGGATGACGTCCCGTATATTTTCCATGCCCGTTATATAGAGAACGAGGCGTTCGAACCCGAGACCGAAACCTGCGTGAGGAACCGATCCGTATCGGCGTAGGTCGCGATACCACCAAAGTTCCTCTTTCATGCCCTCGTCCATACGCTCATCTAGTTTGTCGAGCCTTTCCTCGCGTTGGCTACCGCCAATGATTTCTCCGACGCCCGGTACCAAGACGTCCATGGCGGCGACAGTTTCGTCGTCGTCGTTGGAACGCATGTAGAAGGCTTTGATTGATTTCGGGTAATTCATCACGATGACAGGCCCGCCCACATGCTTCTCGGTCAGAAATCGCTCATGTTCGGATTGCAAGTCAAGACCCCAGCGGACTGGGTGCTCGAACTTCGCGCCTGTTTGTTCAAGAATCTTGATTGCGTCGGTGTATTCGATCCGTTCGAAGACGCTTGAGATAACGTTTTCAAGACGCTCAACAGCTTTGGTGTCTATTCTTTCTGCAAAGAAATGCATGTCCTCTGGCACGCGTTCGAGAACTTGGCGAAAGATCGTTTTGAGAAAGTCCTCAGCGAGATCCGCGTTGGTGTGAAGGTCGGCAAACGCTATCTCGGGCTCGATCATCCAGAATTCAGAAAGATGGCGTGACGTGTTGGAATTTTCTGCACGAAACGTTGGACCGAACGTATAAACCTTGCTCAACGACAAACAATAGGGCTCTACGTTGAGTTGCCCAGAAACCGTGAGGAACGTTTCTTGACCGAAGAAATCCTCATCGTAGTTTTCTGCCCGGCCGTTGGCGAGATCCAGCGTGCTAACGCGGAAAAGTTCGCCGGCGCCCTCGCAGTCACTTGCGGTAATAATAGGGGTATTAATCCAGACGAACCCATTTGCCGTGAAATAGTCGTGGACGGCTTGGGCAACAGCGTTGCGTACTCTCGCGATCGCTCCAAAAGTGTTAGTTCTTGGCCTTAAGTGGGCGACTGAACGCAGATATTCGAAACTGTGTCTTTTTTTTGCGATGGGATACGACTCAGGTTCTTCCACGGTTCCGACGATTTCGACACGCTCGGCTCGAAGCTCTCGGTCTTGACCTCGCCCCTGCGACTCCACGATTTCTCCCGAAACGCACAAGGCGGTCCCAGTCGGGATTTCGGCAATCGATTCGTAGTTAGGTAGCGATTGATCGGCAACCACTTGGAGGGCGTTAAAACAAGAACCGTCGTGAACGGCAAGAAACGAAAAGCCACCCTTGGACGAGCGTCGCGACCGGACCCACCCGTTTATTTCTACGTGTTTATCGAGTCCGATTTCTTTGTCGAGTACGGCTTTGATTGAGTGGCGTTGCATGTACAGCCCGGACGCAGGAGCTTGTCCTATGATAAAGGAATAGAACCAACTCTGATCAACGTTCGGGATAAACAGCGTCTTGCGTCTTTGACGTTTTTCGCGTCGGTTACGAAGGGCAACCCGTTCATAGGAGGTAGTCGGATTACGTCGGACCAATCAACCAACGTTGATTAGTCAGCAGGTTGATCGAGCTTGAGCCGATCCGGAAAACTTTCCAGGTCGAGTTTGGTTCGAAACGGCGTGTGTGATTCCACCCATTGGATATCCTGTTCCACGTATTTTCGTTCGTCTTTGAGAAATTGGGCGATGGCATCGCGAAATCCTTCGTCTCGGACCCAGTGGGCCGAATAGGTGGGCTGAGCCAAATAGCCACGAGCGATTTTATGTGAGCCCTGGGCCCCAGCTTCCACCGACTCGAGTTGGTTTTCGATTGCGAATTCGATGGCTTGGTAATAGCAGGTTTCGAAATGGAGAAATCGATGATCTTCGCGACAGCCCCAGTTTCGGCCAAATAGAGTTTTTCCTCCGATAAAGTTGATGGCGCCCGCAATATAACGACCGTTTCGCTTGCACAAGATCAGTAACGTACGGTCCGGTATTAATTCTGAGATCAAGCTAAAGAAAGAACGGGAGAGATATGCACTCCCCCATTTACGATTGCTGGTGTCGACGTAAAACTCGTAAAAAGCATCCCAATGGCTTTCCTTAAAGTCGCTGCCGGTAATCCACTCGATGGTGATGTCGTTTGACAGGGCCTCCCGACGTTCTCGACGAATATTCTTGCGTTTCTTAGAGGATAAATCTGCTAGGAACGCTTCGAAATTGTCGTAACCGTTGTTGCGCCAATGGAACTGCGTATCCATCCGTTGCAGCATCCCGAACTTGCCAGCTCGGTCCCATTGTGTTTTGGGCAGGAACGTCATGTGCAGCGAGCTCACTTTGATTTGTTGCGCGACTTGGACGAGCGCGTGCAAGAGTTGTTCTTCAATATTGTCTCGTTCTGGCGAATCCCCCACGAGAAGTCGGCGCCCTGTAGCCGGGGTGAACGGAATGCTCACTTGCATTTTCGGGTAATACTCGCCGCCAGCCCGGTAGTAGGCGTCTGCCCAACCCGCATCAAAAACGTATTCCCCGCGTGAGTGAGATTTGAGGTAGATGGGTACGACACCAACCGTGGTCTGCGCCTCCTTAAGGCAAAGATGAAATGGTTGCCATCCCGTTTCCGCCACCGCGCTGCCGCTTTCTTCCAGTGCTCGCAGGAAACCGTGATCCAGAAAAGGGTTGTATTCTTCGCTCGCGGGGTTGGCACACTGGTTCCATTCGTCCGACGAAACCGTCTTAATGCTCTGGAGTATGCTGGCCGTGCGGTCGGTCAAAACTCGGTTCCGAGATGGGGCTTCGTAATATACATTGAGCTTTGCACGCATTGCGTTTTTTGGCTCGATTATGCGGAGTGGTATGATTAGCCGTCTGCAAACTGCGGGCGGTTCTTGCATCCCGGTTATCGCACAGGGAACTCAGTAGTGTCTGCCTTTGATCTCACTTCGGGATCTGTTGCCCGTCACCTACGGCGCCTGACTGTGCCGATGTTCCTCGGTATCTCGTCGATGATCGTCGCGTCGATGATCGACACGATTTATATCGGTTGGATTGGAACGCTGGAACTCGCGGCGGTGAGCTTTACGTTTCCGCTCGTGATGGCTGTGTCGAGTGTCTCTATGGGACTCGCCATGGGAGCCACCTCGATAATGTCGCGCATCCTTGGCGGTGGGGACCGTGCACGATGTCTCCTCATCGGAACGCACACGTTGATCTTGGTGTTTGTGTTAGTGGTTGTGATCTCGATTTTGGGATACGTATACGCCCCCGTTCTCTTTCAGTGGCAGGGAGCGGGCGACGAGATCCTGCCCATTACGGTTTCGTATGTGCGTATATGGTTCGTCGGATTGCCGTTGTTTGCGATACCCATGGTTGGCGGAATGATGCTGCGGGCACTCGGCGATGCACGCACGCCCGGCATTATTATGACGCTGAGCGCGATACTTCAGGTGCTGATTGCACCGCCATTGATATTCGGGGTTGCCGGTAAAGATGGGCTCGGGGTAAACGGGTCGGCTTGGGCGTTCATTCTATCGCGGGCCGCACTCTCTCTGTACGCGCTCTTTATCTTCCACCGGTTTGGGCTCTTTGGTCATCCTGGTTCTGTAAAGCAGTTGTTCGGTTCGTGGGCCGAGGTGCTTCGTATTGGGGTCCCGTCCATGGCTTCCAACTTAATCGGCCCCGTGTCGATGAGCGTGCTGATGGCGCTCTTAGCAGTTCATGGGCACGCCGTCGTCGCGGCATTTGGCATAGCGACTCGAATTGAGTCGCTGGCCATCATGGTGCTCATGGCGCTTTCTTCGAGCATTGGCCCATTTGTTGGTCAGAACTATGGTGCGAGAAAAACTGAACGTATCCGAAAAGCGCTATCGCTTTCGTACTGGTTTTCCATGGTGTGGGGATTGTTCGCTTGTGCCGTCCTAGCCACGTTCGGTGACTCAATCGTGGGAGCCATGGTTGACGATGTGGACGTTATCGAGGCAGCCGTTGACTTTATGCTCATAGTGCCGATCACCTTTGGCTTTTTCGGAGTCACGATGATGGCCACTAGTTACTTTGTGGCGTTGGGCCAACCTATGCCGTCTTTTGTGATTTCGATGCTTCGTATGGTGGTTGTACAGATACCGCTAGCGGTAGTTTTCGATTTCTTCTTTGGGTATCGCGGCGTTTTCGTCGCGATTGCTGCAAGCAACGTAATGGTGGGGCTACTTGGATACCTGTGGGCAAGACGCGAATTGAGCCGAGATGTTCGCGCGGGCTACCCGTTAGGCATCAGCGCATAATCTAAAAGA
>JAKUTI010000279.1 GCA_022448765.1 Pseudomonadales bacterium | reverse complement strand
GGTGTCTCCAGGAATCGAGTTCATGTGAATGGTTGGTGAGCGCGGGCCAATCCGTTAGGCTTCTCCGGCCTCTTCCAGCGCTTTCTTTCGGTCTGCGTTCGCGCGGCACAACACGTATCCAAGAATACGTTGACTCTGTTCTTCGGAACAAGTGAGCCGATATGCGCAAAACAGGAGCATGCAGTGTGGGACCGTGGGGTTGTACCGTTGGTTTAAGGGGACGATCCTTGAGATCCCAGCTTTAGCTCGTCTGGTCGCAACGTGGATAAAGGATTCAAGTCTATTTTTAATCTCGAATTGCCGAGGTACGAGGTTTGGGAGAATTGCTGCTTCGACAACCAAGGTGAGGTGTGTCGGATCCCAGGCTTTCCGTCACGAGACTCAAATTTACCTGGCTGCCGAGCTCGCGTTGTCGAATACGAGCCGGAACGCTGTTGGTTGAGATGCCACAAGGACGATTCCCCGTGCAAGGAAACCGAGATTACGATCCACGTGGAACCGGCCAACGCGTCGGGATGGCCGACGCGAGTCGAGATCGAACAGCGTGGATTTGATGCGTCGCTTTTCCCATTTAAGGAAATATTTGACACCCACTGGCTGCAGATTGTTGCCAATTTCCGACTCTATCTCGAACGACGTGTGCACGCTCCCGATACTCGTTGGGGTCCGAGTCTTGGGGCGACCGTCCAACAAACACCGGTGGGCCTTACCATTACGAGGGTCGTTGAAGGCGGGTTTGCGGCGCGCTGTGGCCTGTCGCAAGACGATGTGCTTATCACGATCGACTCGATCCGAATCCACGATCTCGCTCAGTTATGGACCGTTCTTGCACTTAAGCAACCCGGTTCCGAGACAAAGGTGTCCTGGGTTCATGGTCGACAACCGTTCGAGGCGACCGAATTGTTATGAGCGAAAACACTCGCTCTTTGGTACGAATGATCACGGCTAACGCGATTTGCCGCAAACGTTGTGGGTTGCTGCTTTTGTTCCTTTCTTTCGGTCCGATGGTCGGGGCGCAGCCGGCCGTTTTTTGGGTTGACGGTTCCGAACCGATGTCGACTGACGAACGCCGTATTGTTCCAGCTTCATACCGCAACGTCCGCATCGACCTGGCGCGGTTCCGACCCGAATTAGCCACGGTTCCGCATGAAAACGATGTCGCATTGCGCATGTCCGAATACAAAGTCACGATACCTCTGCCGGATGGGACGGACCAAGAATTCCGGATCGTTGAGTCCCCAGTGATGGCCGAGGAACTGGCAGCGAAGTTTCCAATGATCAAGACATACGCGGGCCAGGGAATCGACGATCCCACGGCGACGCTTCGATTCGACGTTACGCCGCAGGGGTTCCACGGCGCTGTGATTAGCGAGCGCGGCACATACTACATCGACCCATACACGCCGAATGATTTACAGAACTACATCAGCTACTGGAAAACGGATTACCAGAAAAATAACGTTCGTGTCTTCCATGAGCTACCGCCGATTCGGCGCGACGAACCCGCCGACTCAAAGTTCGATGACGTAATCAGTCGGAAGGAAGATACCAAAGACATCCGGCGTAAAAAGGAATTCATTGCTCAAAAGACCTCTTCGGGAACAGAACTTAGAACGTACCGATTGGCGTTAGCCGTCACGGGGGAGTACACGGCCTTTCATGGTGGCACTGTCACGGGCGCGGTGGCCGCGATGAGCACTTCGATGAATCGCATTAATGGTGTTTACGAGCGCGAAGTGGCGATTCGTATGGTGTTAGTCGCTGACAACGATTTGTTGGTCTACACGAATGCCGCGGAAGATCCCTACACCAATGATGACGGTGGCACGCTTTTGAGCGAGAACCAAAGCAATATCGATGCTGTTATCGGATCTGCCAATTACGACATTGGCCATGTTTTCAGTACCGCAGGCGGTGGTGTAGCGGTGCTGGGCTCAGTTTGCCGTGGGGATAAAGCGCATGGTGTCACGGGACGAAGCGCGCCGATTGGAGACCCTTTCGATATCGATTTTGTGGCCCATGAAATAGGGCATCAATTTGGGGCGACCCACACCTTTAACAATTCGTGCGGAGGCAATCGATACGGCGGCGGCGCGTACGAACCAGGTAGCGGTTCAACAATTATGGCGTATGGGGGCCTTTGTGCTCCTAACCTTCAGAGTTCGGGAGATGGGTATTTTCATAACGCCAGTTACAACGAGATCGTCAATTTTTCTGTGAACGGCGGTGGTAACGCATGCGCGACGATCAAACAGACGGGCAATTCACCGCCAACCGTGACCATGCCCCAAGCCAATCTTTCGATTCCCATTTCAACACCGTTCGAATTAACGATGGTGGGTAGCGATCTCGATCAAGATACGCTGACGTACATTTGGGAACAATTCGACCTCGGACCCGCGACGGCGAGTGGTGATGACGACCTCTCGCAGCCATCGGGAAATCAACCGATATTTCGATCGTGGTCACCCTCAACGACCGGTGCCACCCGGGTCTTTCCTCGTTCGACAGATCTGATCGCCAACACGACCGTGATTGGTGAGCGATTACCGACCTACGCTCGCGATTTGACGTTTAAGGCGACGGTGCGTGACAACCGCGCAGGAGGTGGTGGCGTCGTTGACGATTCCGTTAGTTATTCGGTCACCGATAAGGCCGGTCCCTTTTTGGTTCTGTCCACAACTGCAGCTTACGCGCGAAACACCACGCAAACGATCACCTGGGATGTCGCCAACACCGATAAAGCTCCCGTTAACGCGACCCACGTCGATATTTTTCTCTCGATGGCTGGCGGTGGCTTGTACCCCGTTACCCTCGCTGAA
>JAKUTI010000278.1 GCA_022448765.1 Pseudomonadales bacterium | reverse complement strand
CGTAATACGCAACTGTTTTCTCGCAGGTTACGTTCTTGAATACGGAAACGATTCAATTATCGCGCTTGATTGACGATGGATATTGTCTGTTTGAGAACGTTCTCACCCAGCCCATGCTGTCACGGCTTCGCGATGTCGTCGCGGGCCTTCGAGAAAGCGATACCCTAGTAGCAAGCAAAGTACACGAAATGCGGAGTGCCATGGCCCATCCATTGTTTGCCGATCTAATTTCATGGTCGCCGGTGTTCGATCGACTTTCCTCGATGGGCTTCGAGAACCCCACTTTTACCGATGGCTACATCATCTGCAAACCACCACAAAGTGCACCGTTGTTCTGGCACTACGATTGGTTCTGTTGGCAGGACTCAAGGGCGCACGACGTGATGCCGCAACAAGTATTTTTAATGTACTACCTGACAGATACGTCCGTTGCCAACGGATGTTTACGCGTCATTCCCGGTTCGCATCAGCGACACAACGTACTGCACGAACACATCGGTAATCCACATTCGCAAAAGCTCTCGCGTGCCGAGGATGTCGACCAACTCGCGTTTTCAATACGGCCGGACGAAGTAGATGTTCCTGTGCGAGCGGGTGACGTCGTGGTCGGTGACTCGCGGATGCTGCATGCTGCCCATGCCAACAAGTCCTCGGAATGGAGGACGGTCATCACGTTATGGTTCCAGCCGGACTACGCCTCGCTACCCGACCGGGTCAAGGCACAAATGGTACAGAAGACCCAGGAAATACCCGCCGACTGGCCAGTCGCAGCCGCTACCCGAGTCAAAGCGCTACACCCAACGTATGCGGGTAACGCAAAACCCTATGGTCGAGATCTCTATCGGAAGAACTCTGCAACAAACTGATCCAGCGTTAAAGCCGCTGTGTAGAAATCCGGACCTAGTTCAGCAACCGCGTATCATCCGCTTGCAGCCCAGGTCACGTGCGAGGAAACACAGATAGAAACCAACCCTGTCTGTCCGAATTGCTTCGCCGAGAAGGTCGGACCGTATTGCGCACAATGCGGCCAAGACGGTCGCGACTACCGTCGCGCATTTCCATCTATTTTCGCGAACGTGCTCGAAGAAAACTTTCATTTCGATGGGCGATTGGCTAACACGCTCAAGTTATTGCTCCTAAAGCCCGGGGAGCTTTCTCAGGAATTCAGCTCGAATCGTCGCGCGCGATACGTACCCGCCGTGCGTCTATATTTATTTGCCAGCCTGCTCTTTTTCTTTGTCTTCGCCTTCAGCGCTGAGTCGCGTTTAGAAATGCGGAGGGCTGTCGATATTGAGGTACCCGACGGCATGACTCAAACGGACACAGGGCCCCTTAACGTCTATCTGGATGCCGAATACCAAGCCAAGGTTGCGTTGATCGAAGCACGGAAAAGCAGCGTCGGAAGACTCATTCTCTTGCAATGGGCTGCCTTAATTGAATCCGATGACGAGGTGAGTAACTCGAACCTCATGACCGTTCTATTGCCTTTGACTATCGATGCATTGGTCTCGCCAAAAAGAACGTTTGACGTGTTACTCGACAATTTCGCTCTCGCGATTTTCGTCTTCCTACCGTTGTACGCGCTGGTACTGAAACTTTTCTATCTCGGTATTAGCCGTCGGTACTACATCGAACATTTGGTTTTCTCGATGCACTTGCATAGCGTCGGTTTTCTCGTCTTGACCGCGTTGGCCTGTATCGCATGGGTCAACGCCCGAGGAGACAGTCAGGGCAACGTACTGCTTTGGCTGCAGAGCGGTTTGGTCTTCGCGTACTTTGTCCACCAGTTCCTGGCGTTACGACGCTATTACCGCCAGTCCTGGCCAAGAACATCGATAAAGTTCATTGGACTGACCGCCGTCTACGGCCTTCTACTGAGCGTGACCGTGTTTTCCACAGCGGCCATTACGCTAACCACCTTGTAAACAAGCTTTGAGTCTCTCGGGTCACGCAGGGAACTAAGTAAGGCTATCGTTACCCAGGCGATCGTACGCCTCGTTGCTCGCAACTAGATGTTGAACCGATCCGTGGACATCACGAAAACAGCGCTCGAGAACACCGCCCTCGAATATCGCCGACGCACCTAGGAAGTGATAGAGGTGAGACACGACCTCAGCACAGAGTTCGCTGCCATACGCCACACAAGCCATCATCTCGTCGATACCCCGGTTATCAATGATCCCCACCGACTGGCATTGGTCCCAAGCTTTAGTCATGGTGTCGATGCCTAACGCGCGTACCGACGCAATTTGCATTCGCGCTTTACCGATCTCGTATTCGAACGCGCCCCTTCCTGCGAGCGGTGAACCAAACCCTCGTGACTTCGACTTTGCGAAGAGGATCGCCTCGTCGACAAAGCGTTCGGTAACCCCAAGCGTAAAGCCCAAATTCTCCCCAGCGACATATGCTGGGTATGGAATCGCGTATTCGGGTCCTCCACGTTCCGGATCGCTACGCGGCTCAATGGTGCGATGACGAGGCACGAACACATCGTCGCACGCGATATCGAGACTCCCCGTTCCTTTCAACGCCATGACATTCCATTCACCGGTAACATCGAACTCGGATCGCGGAATCACGACGGAACGAATGCCGCTGCCGTCCACTTCCAGCGTCGTTAGCAAAGCCCAATCGGCATGGGTACAGCCGCTGGCGAATTTCCATCTTCCACTGACCACCACGCCGTCATTGGCCATCGTGTATTGCCCGGTTGGTGCAGCGACGCCAGCGAAGAACGGCACAGCACCGTCACCAAATACTTCGGCAAAACCCTTCGCGGGTAGTTTCGCCGCAGCAGCGCTCGCTGCGCCCGCATGGTTAAACCCGACC
>JAKUTI010000277.1 GCA_022448765.1 Pseudomonadales bacterium | reverse complement strand
GTGCGCGCGATTTTCTTCTACGCATTCCCAACATCCCGGATTCCAGTGTGCCGGATGGCTCGACAGAAGAGGAGAATGTGGAAATACGAGCATGGGGTTCTATACCCACGTTTGAATTCGATCCTGAAGATCATGTGACCTTGGGTGGTTCTACGCTTGACCTGGCAGCCGCTGCGCGGATGACTGGAAGTCGATTTGCCGTCTTGAGAGGTCCTTTGGCACGCCTCCAGCGCGCACTTATCCAATTCATGCTGGACATCCACACAAATGAGCACGGTTACGAAGAGATCTACGTGCCCTACATAGTCAATCGACAATCTCTCGAGGCCACGGGGCAGTTGCCAAAATTTGAGGAAGATCTCTTTTCGGTCGGTAGCGATGACGACTATTTCCTCATCCCAACCGCCGAAGTGCCCGTGACCAATATGGTGGGCGATCAGATTCTTGATCAAGAACGGTTGCCCCTAAAAATGGTGAGTCACACACCTTGTTTTCGTAGCGAAGCAGGGAGCTACGGTCGCGATACCCGAGGCATTATTCGTCAGCACCAATTCGAAAAGGTCGAATTGGTGCAAGTGATCGAGCCGGAATCATCATGGAACGCCTTGGAGGAACTGACGTCCCATGCAGAAGCCATACTGCGAAAACTCGAGTTGCCCTATCGCGTGGTATCCCTTTGTGGCGGTGACCTCGGTTTCGCCGCGGCGAAAACTTACGATCTCGAAGTCTGGCTACCAAGCCAAGGGACCTATCGCGAGATCTCTTCGTGTAGCAACTTTCTTGATTTTCAGGCCCGACGCGCTAAAGCGAGGTTTCGACGTGGACCACAAGAGAGCCCGGAACTTTTGCACACACTCAACGGTTCGGGTCTGGCCGTCGGCCGAACGCTGGTTGCAATCCTCGAGAATTACCAGGGTGTCGACGGCCGGGTCACCATTCCTGACGCGTTGGTTGCCTACGTGGATGGTGCTGAAACCCTAGAGCAACTGGCGTAAGTCGTGCACAGCCTACCGTTGTTCCTCGACCCTTCGAGTGTCCGGTGCGTCGTGGTGGGCGGTGGAGAGGTCGCCACGCGCAAATTGAGGACGCTTCTCGACGCTGGCGTTAATTGTCGCGTTGTCGCCCGTGTGTTGCATCACGAATTGGCCCAACTCGTTGAAGAGCATTCGTTGGATTGTGAACGGCGTCCTTTTAGAGCGGACGATCTCGAGCACGTGAATTTGGTGATCGCTGCCACGGACGATAAGGAGGCCAACCTTGAAATCCATCGTCTCGCGATCGAAGCCGGTGTCTGGATCAACGCGGTGGATGACCTGGATCACAGCTCGGCGATATTTCCCAGCATCATCAACCGGGATCCGGTTACCGTGGCAATTTCGACGGCTGGACACTCGCCAACCTTGGCTCGTCGCCTTCGTGCTCGGGTCGAAACGATACTTTCGTCAGGTCTCGGTCGACTAGCGTTGTATATGGGCGAGCGCCGTTCGGGCGTAGGAAAAGCACTATCGGATCCCCGCTCTCGACGCGACTTTTGGGACAGCGTTCTCGACGGACCGATTCCCGATCTTGTCGAGGCGGGTCGGATTCGAGAGGCCGACGAAGTCCTTGAGGATTCGATGCGAGGTATTCGTGGGTCTTCGCGACGTGGACTCGTCTCGTTAGTTGGCGCAGGTCCGGGCGATCCCGATCTACTCACCTTGAAAGCCCTTGAATGTTTGCAACGTGCTGACGTGGTTTATTACGACAACCTCATTTCCGACCAAGTGCTTGATCGTATTCGTCGGGATGCAAAACGGGTATATGTCGGAAAGCGGCGGGGTGTCGAGGGCACGATTCAACAGGTTATTAACGAAATGCTGGTGCACGATGCTCTAGCGGGTTTGAGGGTTGTTCGTCTCAAAGGCGGCGATCCGCTGATATTCGGTCGTGGCGGGGAAGAATTAGAAGCGCTCAAATCTGCCGACATTGAATTTGAAGTGGTGCCTGGGATCACGGCCGCGTCTGGGAGTGCGGCTATCGCAGGCGTTCCCCTGACCCATCGCGATGTAGCCCATTCGGTTCGATTTATCACGGCACAAGTAAGCGCTATGAGCAGTGATATCGATTGGGAAGCGCTCGTGGGCGAACGGCAAACCCTCGTCGTGTACATGGGTCTTTCGGAGCTCGCTGTCGTGACTCAAAAACTTTTTGAACATGGGATGGACGAATTAACGCCGGTTGCGGTGGTATCCCGAGCGAGTTACCACGACCAAAAAGTGGTAACGGGCACTCTCAGCAATATCGTCGGCAGAGTCGAATCAAATGATGTCTCTGGGCCTGCGACGATTATTGTGGGTCGGGTTGTAGCGTTATCCAGGAGTCCGTCTAAAGACAGTTAACCGGTTTGGGTAGTCCCGCGAGTTCGGCTATTGTTGTCGCGGGGTTGCCACCAAAAAGCCGCATCAATTCGAGACTGGAAGCTAACTGCGGACTTCCTCGTGTCCCTAGCAGTTTGACGAGTGGTCGCATGTTGGGACTGATCCCTGTTTCTCGGTAAAAATCGCGCACGATTTGGAGAACATCCCAATGCTCCTCACCGAGTTCGATCAATTGTTCTCTCGCTATCTTTAAGGCGTAGGCACGGTGCCACTGGTCAAAACGCAGGTGGGTCTGGTTGGAGTGTGGCGTTATGTCCACGTGACGGAGCTCGTATGATGAACCACAAGGCGTACGAATTGAGTCATGTTCGCTAAAGTTACCTTTGACGTCGCGGTAATTCCTCGGGCTGCAAGATCCGTTTCCAACGCATAAACCGGAAATCGTGAATCCAGTTTGGCACCTTTGAGCCCG
>JAKUTI010000276.1 GCA_022448765.1 Pseudomonadales bacterium | reverse complement strand
TAGGGGGTATTGCCCGTGTCCGAGGTCTCAGCGCCCATACTGCCTTATCGCGAGATTGGGTTCGTTCTCCTAGCTGCCACTGCCCTATACGCGTTTTTGGCCATCGCTTCGTATTCGCCCATGGATCCGAGCTGGGGTCACGCTGGCGCTGATCTACGGGTGAGTAATCTCGTCGGGATTAGCGGGGCCTGGATTGCAGAATTTATGCTGTTGGCTTTCGGGTGGGTTGCGTATTTGCTGGTGGCGGGACTCGTTGTTGCCGGCGGACGGCTTATAGCGACGCGCGGGTCAACTTGGTCTTGGACTGTCGTCGGAATAAGGTTTCTCGGGTTCGTCGCAGTAGTTGCTGCTTCGTGCGTTTTGTTTAGAGTGCATGCGATTGCACCCTCCGAACTTCCAGCAGGTGCGGGAGGTGCGGTGGGGGATTCATTATTTCGGTTCGGGATGCCGGCCTTCAAGAATACCGGCCTTACGCTCATCGCATGTGCGGGAATCCTTGTCGGAACGCAGCTAACGTTTGGATTTACATGGAGAAGAGTGGTCGAGAAGACGGGGATGTGGATTCATCGCGCGGTTCGCGTCTCTGCGAGGATTGTAAAAGAATGCGTCCACGCTTTTGGCTACGGATTTAAATATCTAAAACGGTTCAACATGGCTCGTTTTACGGCGCACCGGTCCGGTCCAGCGGCGCGGCGCTCGCGAACAAAGAGTGCCGCTAAAGCGAAGATTGCTGCCAAGAAGTCGGTGGCGAAAATCGAGCCCGCTCCTAAAACAAAAACCGAGTCACAACGTCGCTTATTCGATCTAAAAACGACCAACGAAATGCCGGATCTCGATCTGCTTGAAGATCAGGAGACGGAGTCGGGGAACGGCTATTCGAGTGAAGCGCTAGATGCTTTAGGAAAACAGCTTGAGTTGAAGCTATTAGACTTTGGTGTTGAGGCCGAAGTAGTTTCGGTGCTTCCGGGTCCAGTGATCACGCGATTCGAGGTCCAACCGGCTGCGGGCGTTAAAGTTAGCAAGATCAGTGCTTTGGCAAAGGACCTTGCACGGTCTTTGGCGGTTATCAGTGTACGCATTGTCGAAGTCATCCCGGGAAAATCGGTGGTGGGTATTGAGATACCCAACGAAATAAGGGAAGTCGTTCGACTGAAGGACGTCTTGGGATCGAAAACCTATCAAGACTCGACGTCGGTTTTGACGCTTGCATTAGGTAAAGACATCGCCGGTGACGCCGTGCTGACTGACTTGGGGAAAATGCCGCATTTATTGGTTGCTGGAACCACAGGATCCGGTAAATCCGTGGGTATTAATGCCATGCTCTTAAGCATGCTTTATAAAGCCTCTCCTGAAGACGTGCGTCTTATTTTGGTTGACCCGAAGATGTTAGAGCTCGCTGTCTACGAAGGTATTCCACATCTTCTGACACCCGTCGTCACCGACATGAAGGAAGCGTCGCAGTCGCTTAACTGGTGTATTCGTGAAATGGATCGGCGCTATCAACTCATGGCAGCGTTGGGGGTAAGGAATCTTGCTGGGTACAACCGCCGGATCGTCGAAGCCGAGAAACTGAACCGACCGATTCTGGATCCCTTTTGGCCAGAAGATGCGTTGGAACCGGCAAATGCCCTCGAGAAACTGCCATTGATTGTCGTGGTGATCGATGAATTTGCTGACATGATCATGCTTGTCGGCAAGAAAGTAGAGCAGCTGATTGCTCGAATAGCACAGAAAGCGCGAGCCGCCGGTATCCATTTGGTTCTTGCAACACAACGCCCAAGCGTTGATGTCATCACCGGCTTGATTAAGGCCAATATACCGACCCGGATCAGCTTTCAAGTGTCCAGCAAAGTTGATTCGCGTACTATTTTGGACCAGGGCGGTGCAGAACAATTGTTGGGCCACGGCGATTTGCTATTCCTGCCATCGGGTGCTGGCGTACCCATACGGGTGCACGGTGCTTTCGTCTCCGATGACGAAGTCCATAACGTTGTTTCAGATTGGAAAGAACGAGGCGAGCCCGATTACCTCGACGACGTTCTTTCCACAAGCAGTGGCTCGGTACCTGGCGAGATTGCGCTAACCGGTGACACCGAAAACGATGAACCGCTTTATGACGAAGCGGTTGCCTACGTGGTCGAATCCAGACGTGCGTCGATCTCTTCAGTCCAACGAAAATTACGGATTGGGTATAACCGAGCGGCTCGATTGATCGAAGCGATGGAAGAAGCGGGGGTGGTCACCGCAATGAACAGCAACGGTAGTCGCGAAGTTTTAGCCCCGAATCACGACGCTTAATCGTTTGAAACGAAACGTTGCGTTAGCGCTTTTTTCGTTGTGCTTGTTCGGGTATTCCGAAGATCCCGGTGAGGCATCAATAGAACTGATCGAGTTGCTCGTTAGCGTTCCGAATTACGCGGCGGAATTCGAACAATCGACCCGAGACGAACGCGGTAAATCCGGGCAGGCTCAGCTTGGTCGTGTGGTCTTTTCTCGAAGCCACGGCTTTCGATGGCAGATTGACAAACCGTTTTCGCAAGTGATGGTTGCCAAACATAATGCGCTATACGTCCACGACCTGGATCTCGAGCAGCTAACCGTCACAAAGGTAAGCGATCTTCCGGATTCCGCGTTTTCACTTTTGCTCATGAATGCCTCGGAGGAGAGCCTTGCACGATTCGTTGTTGAACGGAGTCCTACGGCAGATGAATCGATAATGGTTGGTTACCTTTTGCAGCCCAAGGACAACAAATCGATCTTTCAGAAATTACGGATTTACTTCGTTGGGAGAGTTATGACTCGAATCGAAGTGGTCGATCACTTTGGTCACCAAACGGAAGTGTTATTCCGCAAT
>JAKUTI010000275.1 GCA_022448765.1 Pseudomonadales bacterium | reverse complement strand
ATGCAGGTATTCGTGCGCGATGATCGCTTCGATATTAGCGTAGTCGGTGTCGGTCGCCGTTTCTGGGTTGGCAAGCACGTATTTGGCGTTGAAGACGTTTAGGCCTTTGTTTTCCATCGCTCCCATATTGAAGTCGCTGGCGGCGACGATCATGAACGTATCGAGGTCGTACTCTCTTCCGTACGCGCGCGCATCCCACGCCATCGCGCGTTTAAGGGATTCCATTGCGTAATTACAATCCGAAATGTTGTGAGGCTCAGAGTAAATTCGCAGGGTGACATTTCGGCCTGAAATCGTCGTGAAGTTGTCCTCGAGTAAAGCTAAATTCCCGGCCACGAGGGCGAATAAGTAGCTTGGCTTGTTGAAAGGGTCATCCCAGGTAACGATTCGCTGTCCTTCGGGATTTGTTTCATCGCGGACGAGATTCCCGTTGGAAAGCATGACGCCAAATCGATCCGCTTTGGCGATTATCGTGGTGCTAAACTTGGATTGAACGTCTGGTCTGTCTGGGTAGTACGTTATTTTTCGAAAGCCTTCGGCCTCGCATTGGGTGCAGTACAAACCGCTGGATCGATAGAGACCTTCCAGGGCGGTATTGGAATCGGGATAGATCCGTGTTCGGATCGTGAGCGTAAACTTTGCCGGCAGATTAACGATAGACAGTCCGGTCGCGTCGACTGAGTACTCGTTGCTCCGCAGCGGACGGTTATCGACGGCGACGCTCAAGAGTTCAAGATCGACGCCGTCGAGCCATAATTCGATTGGTTCGTGGGCCTTTCGATGCAAGGACAGTGTCGATTCGACATCGGTGTGATTGGTGCCGAGATCAAAGGTCAAAGAGGTCGACTTTAGCTCGAAGGGGTACGGCTGATAGTCGTCTAAGCGCACCGGTTTTAGATCGGGGTTCATGGATCTTTTCGGGTGTGCTCAGCCAGCACGTGTTGGTCAGTTTGATGGTCGATGGGCCTCATAGGAATGAACCTTAATCCCCGCGCAGAGCTTCTGCCACCTCGATGATGACGCCGTAGAAATGACTAAGGGTGATAGACTTGTCGTTCGCCGAAAGTGAATGAGTTTTAATGCAAGCAGTCGACGAGAAAGTTCTCGCGCGTGTCACGGAGTGTTTGGCCGAGGGCAAAGCCTGCTGGCTCGCGACCGTTGTGGCGACTTACGGATCATCACCCCGTCCTGTGGGGTCGCTGCTCACCTGCAATGGTGATGGCGAAATCGTCGGTTCACTTTCTGGGGGATGCGTTGAGGATGATCTATTAGAGAAACTGACGCACGGACAGTTAGCTAACGAGAGTGCACAATTTTTTCGTTACGGGGATGATGAGGCCGAGGCCGAAAAACTTGGTCTGCCCTGTGGCGGTCATTTGGACATTGTCGTTGAGGCGCTAGAAGCACCCATGCTGCCTCATTTTGAGGAGATCACGCAGCGCGTTCACGAGCGTAATCTATGCCAACGCACGGTAAATCTTCGTGACCGTTCGATCATGACGAATAACGTGGATCGGTTTGAAGAACTCCGTTATGACGAGGACGACCAGACGCTCACTCAAACATATGGACCAAGGTATCAACTGTTTCTCATCGGTGCGGGTATGGTTTCGCAGTATGTGGCGGAGATAGCACAGGCACTCGACTACCGCGTTGTGATTTGCGACCCACGGCAAGATGTATTGGATGGGTTTCCCGTTGAAGATGTTGAAAAGATTTGCGATATGCCGGATGACGCGATCAGGGAAACCGCGAATGACCAGCACACGGCGATAGTCGCTTTAACGCATGACCCGCGTATCGACGATATGGGCTTGATGGAGGCCCTAAAAACCAACGCCTTCTACGTGGGGGCGATGGGCTCATCTCGGACCTCGGATAGCCGCCGAAATCGTCTCCGAACGCTCGATATCAGTGAAGACGAATTGAATCGGCTGCACGCGCCGGTGGGGTTGCCAATTGGCAGTAAAACACCGCCTGAGATTGCGCTCGCGATATTGGCTGAAATTACGGCCATTCGTAAGCAACAAGAAATCGCCGAGGGATCCCTCGAGTTTGCGTCGGAATCATTGGCGGCTAGTCCAGGGATCGTCGCCGGTTGACGGAACGAGATAAGCCGCGAGGGGCGGCGCTTCTTCTGGCAGCAGGCGCCTCCACAAGGTTTGGTTCGGACAAGCGAACGCTGCTATTTAATGAGACGCCTTTACTGAATTACGCGGTCGATCTGTATGCACGAGTGTGTCCTCGCGTGTTCGTTGTCATACGCCCCGGCGAAGATAGTGTCCGAGGTCTAGTCGATGGATCTTGCGAGTGGGTTGTGGCACAAGATGCCGATCTAGGTATGTCTCGAAGCATTGCGGCGGGCATAAAAGCTCTAGGCGTTGCTCCGTGGGTGATCATTGGTCTTGCGGACATGCCTTACGTTTCGCCCGATACGGTGTTTAGGGTTGCCCGAGCACTTGACGCTGGGGCGGCGATCGCTCGACCGTCTCACCACGGGCGTCCCGGTAATCCCGTAGGTTTTGACCATCGTTTTTTCCATTCCTTAAGTACGCTTGGTGGCGATCGCGGTGCTCACGCGTTAATCGAGTGCCATATCGGTGATGTCTTGGATGTTGAGGTTAACGATCAAGGGATTTTTCGGGATATCGATCGGCCTGAGGATGTCGTCTAAGGACCACCGCCCAATCGGCTAGCCCAGTCAAGCTTGCTACGACAAGCGTCGAAAAAACTATGCCCAACTGGATAAGCCAAGTTCAGTGCGTGCGGGTGTTTTTGGATTTCGACGTGATCGCCTGCCTTAAGGACGAAGTCGACCTGCGAATCTGCACTCACCATAGGTGTATCCGCTGCATGCCCCAAC
>JAKUTI010000274.1 GCA_022448765.1 Pseudomonadales bacterium | reverse complement strand
AAGCGCACCAGGGACATCCAATAAAACCGACTCGTCGCACTATAGGCCAAGGTTGCTTGTGATCCCCACCGAATCGACCCTAACGATCGATCTCCGAGCAAGAGCAAGTTCGATTCTGGAATTCTGGATCGGAGTCAAATGATCAGAGTGCCGATATAAAACCGTTAATTGACGCCAACGAATCGCGATAGATCTCGGGCGTGATGTCCGGATAAGAAAGGTCTCCCGCATGCGGCGTCCCATGAACCGTCCGGCCTACGGCTAAAACCCCCGCGGATAGCAGCTTTCGATAATAGGCGAGCCCTTCGTCTCGCAATGGATCCAGCTCATTAACTGAAATGACGTGAGGCGGCAGTCCTTCTAGATCATCTCTCTGGGCATGATACGGCCAAGCTAACGGATTCGTGCCGTGCTCATTAGCAGGGTCGTAGACTTTGACAAGGGCGGCCATTTGATTGCACGACAGCACATACCCGTCATTTTCCCTCAAAGAGAGTAAGGTCTTGGGAGGGTTTTCGTATTGTCCAGATATGTACGGACAACAGGCATATACCCCAGCAATTTGATCTATCCAACCTTCTTTGTTGGCTTTAAGAGCAGTCGCGAGCGATAGATTTCCTCCCCCCGACTCTCCAGAAATAACGATCGACGAAATACCTAAAGCGTCACGATTTGAGTCGGCCCACTGAACCGCACTTGCACAATCATTGAGTCCCGCTGGGAACGGATGATTTCCCAAGCGGCCGCCACCATTCCGAAACTCCACACCAATAACGACCACGCCCAATTCGGCCAAAGCACCGCGCCACCGCACGAACATGGGATCCGTCGCACCCATGAGCACCATGCCGCCACCGTGAATATGGACGATACAGGGAACACGTCCCGCACGTTTTCCAGGTCGATGGATGTAAAGCTGAATTTCGTTGGCGTCGACACCGCCGATAATTTCTTTCGATGTCTCAACGGACTCAGGTGCAGCAAGGTTAGTCGAAAGCAGTGCGTTTCCTTCAGCTGCCGCGTCTTCAAACGCTGCACAATAGGCTAGACAGTCTTCGTAACTTGCTTTGGGATCGATTTCATCCGGTCTCTGCGCCAAACCACCCGCTGCCAATAGGACCTGAACTATCCTTGGATCGGCGCGTTCATCGGTATCTAGAGTAGTGTCGTTACGACCCAATCGTCCTGGTAAATAATCCGAAATCTCGCTCATGTTGGCGTCAATTCTCCCAACGCGTACTCGCCGCGTCTAACCCAATCGTTATGACCTTCGTATCCACCATAACCCTGCCAAGGTTTGAAGCCAATCAATGCGAGTAATTCATCCGATGCTTCGGCCAATACTTCGGGAGAGGTTCCCAACATAAAATTTTCTTGTTGACGAAATTGTGGGGCACAAAAGTTGGTCGTTAAACCGATCCGAGGACGGCTGCTACGATTGACCCCGGTCGAGTGCCAAACCCGACCTTCGAAGATGACCACGGTCCCTGCGGCACCCGTTGCCGAAACCCAATCAGCGCTCGAATCGGTCGTTGGATCGGGTTGCCGCCCGCTCAAATGACTTCCTGGTACAACTATCGTCGCCCCATTATCTTCGGTGAAATCATCCAACATCCACATCGCATTACAGACGAATGCTGGGGCAATAGTGTTTGATCCGGTCGACACTCGCTCCTCGATACGGTGGCCCCGGTGGTCCGCTCTCGTTATAGATCCCGGCTTAACAGGCACCTCGTGCCCCGGCGCAACGGGAGGCGGCATCCAAAATTGGTCCGTATGAAATGCCATCGCACCTCCTGGATGCGCAAATTGGGCGCGGTATGAAGACAATTGGTAACTCGTACCGAGCACATGGCGTAGCAATGCATGAAGAGACGGGTGCATGAGTAGGTCACGAAACACTGCGCCCTTATTCAACAAGAACTTGATCAATTGCTTTTTGTCTTCGCCGTGATATTCAACGCCCAGTTGTTCTTCAGCTTCCTTTTGCTCGAGAAGGCGAGTGCGAATAGCTGCTAGTTCATCGGGGCTCAGTGCTCCCTTGAGCAAACAATACCCAAAATCATCTATATCGGCTCTTGCACAATTGAGATCGTCGGTTGCGTCGGGCTGGCTTCTGTTCGATTGGCTCATGGCTCTTTAATGCTCAGATAAGTTACTCGTCAGTTTACTACTACCCTTGTAGTGTGTTTATCGTGCTATTTCTGAAATCTAGAACCTCCGGGTCCACAGAGGTTTATTTTCAACCATCGGTGCTTTAGGTTCCGAGGACGAACATTGGAAACGTTCGCGTACTACCCACCACCGAAAGGAGAGATCTATGGAAATACACGGTGATTGCGACGATCGATTTACCAGAGTAAAGGAAGCATTTGAACGCAACTTCGCGGAGCACGGCGATGTGGGCGCTAGCTTTGCTGCGACTATCGATGGTGAATTCGTCATTGATATATGGGCGGGGCACCGAGACGGTGCTAAAACATTACCTTGGGAACAAGACACCATCGTCAACGTATTCTCAACCACCAAAACCATGACGGCGCTCTCTGCTTTGATATTAGTAGACCGTGGCGATCTCGACGTCGACGCGCCTGTTACCGACTATTGGCCCGAGTATGGTCAGAATGGTAAAGACTCTACATTAGTCCGCCACTTTCTCGGCCATTCAGCCGGCCTCCCAGGATTCGGCGAAAAACTAACAAAAGAACAGCTCTATAGCTGGGACACGGTCGTCGAAGTCCTCGCAAGACAAGAGCCCTGGTGGGAGCCTGGAACCATGGGCGCGTACCACGCGATCACACAAGGTTTCCTCGTCGGCGAAGTGGTCCGGCGAGTCAGTGGCCAATCGCTGGGCACTTTCTTTAAGAACAATGTTGCAGAACCTCTAAACGCGGACTTTCACA
>JAKUTI010000273.1 GCA_022448765.1 Pseudomonadales bacterium | reverse complement strand
CGAATCGACGATGGATATCGTCCAGTTCGAATGGATGGAGGGATTGTCGGAGCAGGCCCAGCAAGCTTTTCGATACTCCGGCGCTTTCGCTGCGATATTTATTGGCGTTCTTATTGCGGGAGCGATCTTGCAGGGGTTGTTGCGCAAGCTTGTACAGGGATCCGGTTTAACTGGAACGGACCGAACGCTCGGATTTTTCTTTGGTGGCGCGCGAGGCGCTATACTAGTGATCGTTGCTCTCGTGGCGGTCGAATCATCTCAGGCGGAAACGGCGTGGTGGCAAGAGTCAATGATTCGACCCCATTTGATGGCGTTTGAGTCGGACGTCGTGCGGCTCTTGGGATTCATTAAAGAAGCTCTGCGAGGTTAGACATAGCATGTGCGGCGTCGTTGGAATCGTGGGCAAGGGCCCTGTTAACCAGGACATCTATGATGCGCTGACAGTCTTACAGCATCGCGGACAGGATGCTGCTGGGATAGTTACGGTTGACGGCGACAGACTACATCTCCGAAAAGACACCGGATTAGTTAGCCAAGTTTTCGAACAACGTCATATGCAGAGACTGGCAGGAAGGATGGGCATAGGACACGTGCGCTATCCCACAGCGGGAACTAGCAGCTCGGCGGAAGCTCAACCGATGTACGTTAATTCTCCTTACGGCATAAGCTTGGCGCACAACGGAAATTTAACGAATGCCGACGACCTCGTCGCCGATGTCTTTCGGGCGGAATTACGCCATGTAAATACCGAGTCCGATTCTGAGATTCTTCTTAACGTCTTCGCCCACGAGCTCGATAAGCTGGGTGCATTTGTCCCAGGGCCGGAACACATTTTTGAAGCGGTATCAGGAGTTCATACACGTTGTTCAGGAGCTTACGCGGCTGTCGCGATGATCATGGGAGGCGGCATCGTTGGATTTAGGGATCCGCATGGAATAAGGCCGCTGGTGTATGGCTGTCGTGATACGCGTGATGGTGAGGAATATATGATCGCTAGCGAGAGTGCAGCGTTGGCCGTGCTCGGGTTCGATATTATGGGTGATGTCGCTCCAGGGGAAGCGGTCTACATAGATGTTGAGGGCCATTTGCACGTGCAGCAATGTGCCGATGAACCCAGCTTGACGCCATGTATTTTCGAACATGTTTATCTGGCACGTCCCGATTCGATCATGGACGATATATCTGTGCACAAAGCTCGGTTGAGAATGGGAGAAAAACTTGCTGAGCGGATCTTGGAACGACTCGACGAAGAGGGTCATCAGATCGATGTGGTCATGCCAATACCTGAAACCAGTCGGACGGCGGCGCAACCTATCGCGCATCGGCTGGATGTCAAATTGCGAGAAGGGTTTGTCAAGAACCGATACGTTGGACGCACGTTTATCATGCCTGGTCAAAGTCAGCGACGAAAATCTGTTCGGCAAAAACTCAACGCCATCGACCTTGAGTTCAACGGGAAGAACGTGCTGTTGGTGGAAGATTCCGTAGTTCGAGGCACGACGATGCAAGAGATTGTGCAGCAGGCTCGCGAAGCGGGGGCTCGAAAAGTTTTCGTCGCAGTCGCAGCGCCACCGGTCCGATATCCGAACGTATATGGGATCGATATGCCGACTGCCACGGAGTTCGTTGCATACAATCGTACGGACGATGAGGTAGCCCACTACTTGGGAGCTGACTGGCTGGTCTATCAAAGTTTGGATGATCTCGTGGATGCGGCGCGAGAAGGAAATCGGGTGATCAGTAGATTCGATTGCTCGGTTTTCGATGGCGACTATGTAACGGGCGATATCGATGACGCTTACCTGGAAAGACTGTCCATGGATCGGAGTGACGAATCGAAGCAACGTCGTGACGCGGAAGTAACCGAAGGGCCGACCGTAATCGAACTCCATAATCATGCTTGATACTTGAGTCGCGTTGCCTACAGCGGTTACTGGTGCCTTAAATGTTGAGTAACCGAAGGACCCCGTGTATTGGAGTGTGCTCTACAACGTATGGCGATTTGGTTTGTAGAGGGTGTAAGCGATTTTCCCACGAGGTCGTTGAATGGAACGGTTACGATTCGGATCAGCAGAAACGAGTGTGGTCGCGTCTGAGCCAATTGCAAGATGAAAGCGTTAGGGCGTGCGTACGTGTATACGATCACGCTCGATGGCGACAAGTGGCAGATTCGCGGATTGACGCCGAGCCTAACGAGTTCGCGCCTCTCGTTCTCAACGTGCTGAGAAATGTTGTAAAAAAACCGATGGAGGCCGGGCTCGAATCTCTTGGCTTGCCTCGGGACGCGAATTCTAGTGATGTATTGCGATCAATCGACCGCGAGTTTTACGTTCGCTCGACCGCCTATTACGAACGCAGTTTTAGGACTCTCGCTTTATGATTCCAGCCGCAATAGCCGACTACCTGCGCGTCCCGACGCCACAGACTTGGATCGAGAGTGCGGTATTAAACCGCGACCTACTTTTGATCGATCACGCTAATTGCGAAAAGAAAGCTGCTAGTACTGCGTTGTCGCTTCTTTATCGCTATGTGGAAAAACCCGATCTTTTACAACGATTGTCGAGATTGGCGCGAGAAGAGTTGCGGCACTTTGAGCAAGTTGCGCGCGTCATCGAAATGCGAGGTGTTGTGTACAAGTATGTCTCAGCCGGTCGTTACGCGGGAACGCTCAACAAGTTGATCCGGCCTGAGGAACCAAAGCGGTTGGTAGATACCCTACTGATTGCCAGCGTTATCGAGGCACGAAGTTGCGAACGTTTCGCGTTGCTTGCGGGCGTAGTTGATGCAGGCCTAGAAGGTTTGTATCGAACTCTTTTGGATTCAGAAAAGCGACATTTCGAAGAATATAGACGGCTCGCTGTGGAATATGGAGACGATAAAGATATACGGGCACGTATCGACGAGATTCTGACGACGGAAAATCACT
>JAKUTI010000272.1 GCA_022448765.1 Pseudomonadales bacterium | reverse complement strand
TAAGGCTGAGGATCCCACGGTCGCCTATCGACGTTCTTGTCGAGAGGGTGTATGCGGATCGGATGGGATTAATATGAATGGAACCAATGGACTGGCATGTAAGACACCGGTGTCAGAGGTTGCGAAAAATAAAACGTTGACCCTTAAGCCCCTGCCTGGCTTGCCGGTGGTTCGCGATTTAGTAGTTGATATGACTCAGTTCTACGACCAATACGAAAAGGTATCACCGTACCTAATTAACGATGCAGAGCCGCCGGAACAGGAACGATTGCAGTCGCCGGAAGAGCGTGCCGAACTGGATGGCCTGTACGAATGCATACTTTGTGCGTGCTGCTCTACGTCCTGTCCCTCGTTCTGGTGGAATCCAGATAAATTCATAGGCCCAGCAGGGTTGCTTCAGGCTTATCGATTCCTCGCTGACAGTCGGGATACCGCGACGGAAGAACGTTTAGCCAAACTTAGCGATCCGTTTAGCGTTTTTCGATGTCGGGGCATCATGAACTGTGTCAGTGTCTGTCCGAAAGGTCTGAATCCTACACGGGCTATAGGTAAGATACGGTCGTTACTGCTAAAGCAGAGTCCCTAAAGAAATCGCGCCCTATGTTTCATCTTTAAACGCGTTGAGGCGCCATGGATGAAAACTATCTAGATCGAATGCGACGGAGCTCCCATCTCTCTGGTGGAAGCGCGGTGTACATCGAGACGATGTACGAACAGTTCCTCGAAAATCCTAATCTGATTGCCGAGGGTTGGCGTGATTATTTTGAAAAGCTGCCGATGGTGGATGGCATTAGTCTGGATTTCCCCCATGGGTCGATCATTCGACATTTCGAGCGCTTAGGTCGAAATAGACTCAGAGTGCGGCCAGAAAAAGTCAGTACGGAAGTCAGTTCGGAGCACGAGCGGAAACAAGTTCGTGTGCTAGAGCTTATCAGTGCTTATCGACATCGAGGACACCGTCGAGCCGCCATCGATCCACTCAACATCTGGGTAAGGGATCCTGCGCCAGAACTTGATCTTACGTTCCACGATTTGAATGAGGGTGATCTCGACACGGTATTCCAAATGGGATCCTCCCATTTTTTCGAAGAGGGGCGGGCTTCTTTGCGTCAAATTATCAAGGCGCTTGAAGACACCTATTGTCGATCTTTAGGCACGGAGTACATGTTTATCACCGACTCGGGTGAGCAACTGTGGTTGCGCAAGCGGCTTGAATCAGTGCATGCGAGACCGGTGTTTTCGGAGGAGCACCGGCGTACGATTCTTGAGCGACTCATGGCGGCTGAAGGCCTTGAGAAGTATCTACACAAAAAATACCCCGGGACCAAACGGTTTGGGCTGGAAGGTGGCGAGAGTCTGATCCCCATGTTGCATGAGGGCCTCCAGCGTTGCGGTTCACACGGTGTTGTGGAAACGGTTATCGGTATGGCGCATCGAGGCCGTTTGAATGTTTTGGTCAACGTCCTCGGAAAGCAGCCCGCGGAATTGTTTGACGAGTTCGACGGTAAAACCCCTGAAGGAGATCGGACGGGGGACGTCAAATACCACCAGTGATTCTCTTCCAACGTTACGACGGCTGGCGGCGAGATGCATGTGGCGCTGGTATTTAACCCATCTCATCTCGAAATCGTCGGTCCGGTCGTCGAAGGGTCGGTCCGTGCACGCCAGGATCGACGCCGGGACTACACGGGAGATTTGGTCGTCCCTTTACTGATCCATGGCGACGCAGCGTTCGCGGGTCAGGGAGTGGTCATGGAAACATTTCAGATGTCGCAGACCCGCGGTTTTTATAGTGGTGGAACCATACACCTTATCGTCAACAATCAAATCGGTTTCACGACACATCGCATCGACGACGCCCGGTCTACGGAATATTGCAGCGAAATTGCCAAAATGGTTCGAGCGCCGATATTTCATGTCAATGGAGACGATCCGGAAGCGGCTGTTTTTGCGATGCAGTTGGCGGTCGATTACCGGATGGCGTTTCACAAGGACGTGGTTATCGACCTGGTCTGTTATCGACGCCGCGGACATAACGAGGCTGAGGAGCCGATGAAGACGCAACCGCTTATGTACTCTTCGATTCGTCGACACCCAACTGTATGTTTTCTTTACGCGGAAAAACTAGATACCGATGGTACGTTGGCACGCTCCGAATCCGACCGATGGATTTCAAAGTACCGTGATCAGCTCGATTCAGGGGAGCACGTTGCCCTTTCGTTGGTGCACGAACCGAATAAAGACCTTTTTGTTGATTGGCGGCCGTATCTTGGCCACGACTGGACTGCGGCAGCCGATACGGGGTTTGGACCGAAGCGTCTTCGGGAGCTGGCTGACGGTGTAAACAAACTCCCGAAGGGCTTTGTTTTACACCGTCAGGTACAAAGAATCTTTCAGGATCGACAGCGTATGGCGGCGGGTGCAATGCCGATCAATTGGGGGTTTGCAGAGGTGCTGGCGTATGCGTCACTTCTCGATCAAGGACATCCAGTGCGTTTAACGGGTCAGGATGTTGGTGTTGGAACTTTTTCCCATCGGCATGCTGCGGTACACAATCAACGTGACGGCAAACGTCACATTCCGCTTAACCATCTCGCCGAGGGGCCCACGTTTGATATTTACGATTCGCTCCTTTCGGAGGAGGCTGTCCTTGCCTTTGAATATGGCTACGCGACGACGACGCCCGGAGCTTTATGTATATGGGAGGCCCAGTTTGGGGATTTTGCAAACGGTGCCCAAGTTGTTATCGATCAATTCGTCTCCAGCGGCGAAGCTAAATGGGGGCGCTTGTGTGGATTGGTTATGTTGCTTCCCCACGGCTATGAAGGCATGGGCCCAGAACATTCTTCGGCTAGGCTCGAACGGTTTCTACAACTTTCGGCAGAACACAACATTCAGATCTGCCTCCCGACGACGCCGGCACAAATGTTTCACATGCTGCG
>JAKUTI010000271.1 GCA_022448765.1 Pseudomonadales bacterium | reverse complement strand
CATGGCTCTTGAGCTTGGTTCTCATCCAAAACCTACTCAAATTGCAGACGCTCTAGTTTATATAGGTGGGTAAGGGGTGTGGCCTCCTGCCTACGGGTCATGTTTGGGAGTAGGGGAGAAAGCTCTCCTCAGGCATACGAAACCCGTTTTCTTGTTTACCCTATGTTTACCTGAGTCCGGTCGGACCAAAGCAACGCCATATTCCATACCACCAACTCTTTGATTAATAAAGAGAAAAGTGGCTCCGCCTGTTGGGCTCGAACCAACGACCCGCTGATTAACAGTCAGCTGCTCTACCAACTGAGCTAAGGCGGAATAACGATGATTTATCGCCTCGCAATTCTAATCGCTTGATCCGGAAGTTGCGAACTCCGAGCGAGGGGAACCGTCCGTTTAGACGTCACGATTTCTACTGGTGCGCCTGGCGATTTTTTGGTTGTATTCGCAATTGCTGGGATGGAGCACTTTTATGCCGATAATAGCTTTTGTCGAACATGACGGTACGGTGCACGAAGTCGACGTGGAACCAGGCTCGTCCTTAATGCGCGCAGCGATCGATAATTTGGTGCCGGGGATTGATGCGGATTGTGGAGGCGAGTGCTCCTGCGCGACCTGTCATGTAGTTTTAACCGACGATTGGTTCCAGAAGTTGGGTAGTCCAGCGGTTCGGGAAGAAGAAATGCTCGACATGAATCCAGAACGACAAGCGACCTCTCGACTCTCTTGCCAAATTCCGGTATCGGAGGAGCTTGAGGGTATAGAGGTGCAGTTGCCGGAGTTTCAATTTTGAAAGAGGTCATGGTGGATGCAAGTGAAGCTATAGACCGGGTGCGTTCGATACCGCTCGAGTCGATTGACGTGAGTGATAGCACTATTTTTCGCGACGACACCCTTTGGCCGTTTTTTGAGCGTTTACGCGAAGAAGCTCCAGTTCACTATCTCGCCGAGAGCGAATACGGCCCTTTCTGGTCGATCACGAGATTTGGCGATATCAAATCTGTTGACCAAAACCACGAAGTTTTTTCGAGCGAAGGCGGAATCACCATCCGAGATCCAGAGGAAGATTTCAATCTGCCCATGTTCATCGCGATGGATCCTCCAAAACATGGTGATCAGCGCAAGGTCGTTAGTCCGGTAGTAGCGCCGATGAACCTTAAAGAGTTGGAATCCACCATTCGCTCGAGAGCCGGCGCAATCTTCGATGAACTTCCGCGGGGCGAGACATTTAACTGGGTCGATAAGGTTTCCATTGAATTGACGACGCAGATGTTGGCCACGCTGTTCGACTTCCCTTTCGAGGAGAGACGTCGTCTTACGCGTTGGTCGGATGTCGCGACCGCTGACGAAAATTCCGGGATCGTTGAGTCGCGTGAACATCGCAGACAAGAACTTCGGGAGTGTTTGGAATTTTTCACGGCGCTCTGGAATGAACGCGTAAATGAAGAACCTAAGTCCGATCTGATCTCGATGCTTGCGCACGGAGAATCCACGCGCGACATGGATCCTATGGAATACCTGGGGAATTTGATTCTTCTCATCGTCGGTGGAAACGACACCACCCGCAATTCCATCAGTGGCGGTGTGCTGGCGTTGAATCAGTTCCCGGACGAATTTCGTAAGCTCCGGAGTGACCCTTCACTTATTCCGAATATGGTTTCCGAGATTATCCGCTGGCAGACTCCGCTCGCCCACATGAGGCGTCGCGCGTTGGCTGACATCGAGGTCGCTGGTCAAAAGATTAAAGCGGGTGACAAGGTTGTTATGTGGTACGTGTCGGGTAATCGTGACGACGACGTGATTGAGAATCCTCACGATTTCGTCATCGATCGCAAAGGGGCACGACAACACTTGGCTTTTGGATTTGGAATACATCGCTGCATGGGCAATCGTCTTGCTGAAATGCAATTGAGGATCGTCTGGGAAGAGATACTCGCCCGTTTCAAAGAGGTAGAGGTCGTTGGTGAACCCGTTCGTGTCCTTTCTAATTTTGTTCGCGGTTATTCCGACTTGCCTGTCCAAGTCAGGTAGGTCGAAGAGAATCTAACTCGGTCATTGCCTCCGGTGAGTGCGGGAGGCTCCGGAAATTAAATAAACCTACTCCTAGACCCAGCCCTGAGCTACGGCTGCTTCTTCGCGTACTACCTCGGGCGCACCGAGAAGCTGACGATTAAAACCAATCCGTTTAAACCAGTAGTGCAGTCCGAGGAGATCGGTAAATCCCATGCCACCATGCACTTCAGTGGCCTTGCGCGAGACGAACTGCCCGGTTTCTGCAAGATGCGCTTTCGCATGGCACGCCATCAAGGTGGCTTCATCGGGGATTGCACGGATCGTGTGGGCGGCATACCACACCAGTGATCGACAGGGCTCAAGATCCGCTGCCATTTCAGAACACATGTGTTTAACCGCTTGAAACGAACCGATGACGCGATTGAACTGGCGCCTCTCTTTGGCGTATTCGATCGCTTGCTCAAGCATTGCCGTGGCGGCTCCCAAAGTATCCGCGGCGAGCATGATCCGACCGGCATTAATCATGTCGTTCAAGACACTTTGATTATTTATCGAGCCAGGAAGAATTTCTGCTGGCGTTTTATCGAGGACTACTTCGGCAACTGACCGCGTACGGTCCACGGTTTTGAGCTTATTGCGTGTTAGGTCACTCACCTGAACCAAATAGAGTTGTCCTTTGTTATCCGCGACGATCACGACGTCCGCGTCCATGCCGTCTAACACGAACATGGCTTTGCCACTCAATGTATCGTTGTCGGCAAAAATTCCGTCCGTTTCGCGCCGGCCGATGTGCTCACTGATGCCAACACCGATAATGACTTCGCCACTGGCTACTCGGGTTAGCCACGCGTCTTTTTGTTCGTCCGAGCCAGCACCGAGCAAAGCGGTCGGCGCCATAACTGACGACGCGATGAAGGCTACGGGCGCAATTACCTTGC
>JAKUTI010000270.1 GCA_022448765.1 Pseudomonadales bacterium | reverse complement strand
CCAATCGCGGGTCGGCTGATCGCAGGAAACTCGGCACCGTATCGTTACCTAATTGAATCGATAGACGTACATCCCAGCCAGTCAGAACTGAAGGCGATGATCAAGGACGCCGGTTTTGGCGAAGTTCGATACGAGAATCTACTCGGTGGCGTTGTCGCCATCCATCGAGCCGTCAAGTGACCCTCATTGCATCCACCACTGCCGCCGCGATAGAAACCGCCTTGCGCGCTAAGAACATCCTCGACGACGCTGCCCGAGAAGCCATTGAGAGGCTTGACGAAAAATGCATAGTGATCGAGGCGACTGGATTGAACTTGTCGTTTCATTTTGCCGAGGGTAGAGCGAGAGTTCTCGCAAGCAGTGATCCGGCCGCGGATATGAAAGTAGGTGGTTCGCTCCCAAGAATCTTTAAAGTCATGTTGGGGAAACAGGCTGATGGCGTCTCACTTGAAGGCGATTTGACGCTGCTAGAAGATTTTCGGCGCGTCTTCAAACCGGCGCTAGAGGCACAACAAGTGACAGATCAGATGCGCTCTGCCGCTGAACTAGGCGTTGGTGCCATGCGATCAGTAGTCGACGGCGTCGCAAACGAAGTTGCCCGCCGCACCGCCGGTGCTGGAAACCAAACCGAAATCGACCAACTCAAGACTTCGATCGAAGAATTAACGTCGACGGTAGCGGCGTTACAAAAACGTCTCGAAGAGGCAGAAAAAGATTGACTCCCTTTCGCAGAGGCTTACAGATTCTGGCTACCCTACTGCGATTTCGACTGGACACGATCCCACGCACGCTAAAAATCAAACATTGGACACGGTATCTGTTTCCCACGTCCTTGCTACCGCGCCCGCAGAAATCAGAAGCGGCCCGATGCAGACTAGCCATCGAGCATCTTGGGCCCGTATTTATCAAATTTGGACAGCTCCTTTCGACCCGAAGGGACTTGTTGCCCCCAGAATACGCTGACGAGCTCGCGAGGCTCCAAGATCGCGTTCCACCATTTCCTGGTGCGACGGCTATTTCCACCATCGAAAGTGAGATCGGGAAACCTCTTTCGGACATATTCGCGAAATTTACGAGCAAAAGCCTCGCGTCGGCGTCGCTTGCGCAAGTCCACGAAGCCACGCTGCTCAGCGGTGAAGAAGTTGCCGTAAAAGTCATACGGCCTGGTATAGCGCAAGTTATTAGAAAAGATCTGTCTCTCATCCTCGCATTAGCAACGCTACTCGAACGTGTGTCTCCCGATGCTCGGCGATTACGCTTGATACGCATCGTTAAGGACTACGAAAAGACGATCCTTGCCGAACTGGACTTATTGCGTGAATCCGCCAACACAATCAGATTACGTCGTAACTTTGAGGCGTCCCCTTTGCTTTACGTGCCTGAGGTCTACGATGCCTTATCTTCTTCTAACGTACTTGTCATGGAACGGGTTCAGGGTGTCCCAATATCGGACGTCGAAGAGTTGCGCCGACGTGGGACAGACCTAAAGAAATTGGCCGAACGCGGCGTCGAAACTTTTTTCTCGCAGGTTTTCAACGACAACTTTTTTCATGCCGATATGCATCCAGGAAACATTTTCGTCGACGTCTCCGATCCCGCCGACCCAAGCTATATCGCAGTCGACTGCGCCATCATCGGACAACTGACCAAACAGGATCGGACCTATCTCGCACGCAATATCGTCGCTTTTTTTAACGAAGACTACGCTGAGATCGCAAAACTCCACGCCGAGTCAGGTTGGATATCCAAGTCGACCGATACACGCGAGTTTGAAGCGACGATTCGCCAGCTATGTCAGCCTTTTTTTCAGCGTCCGCTGGCGGAGATATCGTTTGGATCCTTTTTAATCGCTCTTTTCTCGGCTGCTCGCCGATTTGACATGGAAGTTCAACCACAGTTGGTGTTGCTACAAAAAACTCTCTTGAACATCGAGGGTGTGGGAAGACAGCTATATCCGGGTCTTGATTTATGGGCGACGGCAAAACCGTTCATGGAAAAATGGACGCGGGAACAATACGGTCCCGGCGCAATGCTCAAGACGATAGTAGAGCACGGCCCTGAACTTATGGAGCTTCTGCCGAACATCCCGGAGCTTCTGCTCAAGGGATCCCGCCAATTGCCCGAGCTTGGACATCTCGCAATCGAACAAAAACAGGCCATGGAAAATCTTACGGCGGCGCTGCTCTCTGAGCGTCAGCGTCGTAAACGCGCCCGCATCGCCGGCGCGATGCTTGTGGTTGCAGGCGTAGGATTGCTTTGGGATTCATTCATGGAGGTGATCGCTATTGGCGGACATAACATGACGGCGACCGCCGGTATCGCCGCGACGTTGATAGGCTCTGTTCTGGTGGGTCGCAGTTAAATTACCGATCGCGCCGTTCTTTCCACGTTGCAATAACGTTTGCTCCAGAGGTCTATAATGCTGGGTCACTCGTAGAACGAGAGGAAGGTCGACATGCCCGGTCCGACAGAGTTACTGATCATACTTGCGATCGTCATTGTCATTTTCGGTGCCAAACGGATTAAGAACTTAGGCTCAGACCTCGGTGGCGCTATTAAGGGCTTTCGATCCGCAATGTCCGGCAGCAACGACGAGGAAGAAGCCGCCACCGAATCAACGGATGCTGAAGTCGCGGGTAACGTTTCCACCGAAACTGACGCCGAAGAAACGCCCAAACAGGATACGAATGTTTGATATTGCATTCCCGGAACTGGTGCTTGTGTGCGCCGTCGCATTGGTGATCCTGGGGCCGGAACGGTTACCCACCGCAATTCGAACGCTAGGGCTTTGGTTCGGTCGGTTAAGACGGAGCTACTACGGCGTCAAAACTGAAATAGAACACGAAGTAGGTATGGACGATATTCGTCGTCAATTACACGATGAACAGATCAAAGAAGAAATCAGCCGCTTGGAACAGGATGTTTCTGTTGTGAAGTCAGAAATTGATGGGGTTT
>JAKUTI010000027.1 GCA_022448765.1 Pseudomonadales bacterium | reverse complement strand
TGGATGTTAAAGGAAGCCGCCTCGCGCGGTCTGGAAATACGTGACGGCATGTTGCTCATTACCGGTGCTTGCGGCGGGATCCATCCAGCGCTGCCGGGTTCATATCGCGCAGACTATGGTGAGCTTGGATCTATCGAGTTTGCTGTTGACTAGTCGTGACGACAACGCGTTTACCGTCCGTTGCTTGAAAGTTTTCGCCTTTGGTCACCGCCTGCATCGTTTGATGCGTGCGCTTTGATCGATGAACAAGACGTCGAAATTTAGTTACGACATCAATAAATCTAGCAAGCTCAAATGTCCGAGGTCTGCGAACGTCTAGGTATGATGGGGTGAATTGAAATTCGCAAAGGTTAGCCCGTCCTATTAGGAGGTCGTCATCAATGAAACCATTAGAAGCCTACCGGATCGTGGAGCTTGGTCTAGGGCCAGTCACTGGATTGGCTGGGATGGTGCTGGCCGACTTTGGCGCGGAAGTGATTAAGATTGATCCGCTGGCAGGCGATCGATTCGATGCAATGCCGGCAAGCCGTCTGTGGCGGCGTGGTAAACAAACAGTAACGGCCGATTTAGCCAAACCCGAGGACGTCGCGAGAGTTCGTGAACTGATCGTGGCGACGGCGGATGCGGTCATTACCACCCTTAAGAGCGCGAAACGAGAGGCTATCGGGTTGAGCGTTTCCGATTTAACGGGAGAACGCCCCGATCTGGTGTACGGGGTCGTTACAGGGTTTGGAGAACGTGGTCCATACGCCCATTTGCCCGGATACGAAGGCGTTGTGGCCGCAAAGTCTGGTCGAATGTTGGGATTCGAGGGCGTTGCTGATCGTGGCGGTCCCAACTATTCCGCGTTACAGGTAGGCACTCACGCGACGTCGCAGAGCTTGGCAGCAGCCGTCATCGCGGCGTTGGATTGTCGGGAGCGTACCGGGAAAGGCGCGCAGTTTGAGACCTCAATGTTGCGGGGCATGATGCCGTACGAAATGGGCATCATGTCAATGGAACAGCTACAAGACCGAGGTGTACTTGAGCGGCCAAAAGTCGTTCGAGACCGGTCCCGATCTATGCCCACACTTAACTACCATCCGGTGCGGACAAAGGACGGGCGGTGGCTCCAACTCGGAAACCTGTTGCCGCATCTACTGGATAATTTCTTGGACACAAGCGGTTTCGAAGAAATCCTGGGACAGGAGCAATTTCAATCCGAGGTTTCTACCTGGGACCATGAGACGTTGGAGTTATTTCGCGATCAAATGCTTGGGCACATGCAAACGCGAACGATGGACGAGTGGATGGAACACTACGTTGCGGACGGCGGGGTCGTTGCTCATCCGTATCAGTCGACCCAAGACGCGTTGAAGGATCCAGATGCAACGCGCAATGGTCACGTCGTCGAAAAAGATGGGATGGTGCAGCTGGGCTTGCTGGCAAATTTGACCGAAACGCCTGGTGAGGTCGGCAATCGGGCGCGAGCTAGCGACTTTGAACAGCTAAGGTCAAGGAAGGTTCGTGTTCCTGAGATGCGCGCGTCCGTTACGCGGCCTCTTGAGGGCATCACCGTAGTCGAGAGTGCGACGATCATCGCGGCCCCCTTGGGCGCGGCGACCTTAGCCGATATGGGAGCGCGCGTTATCAAAATCGAACCCATTGCGGGTGATCCGTTTAGATCCATGTTTCACGGATTCGGCGCGTCAAAGTGCAACACCGGTAAGGAAAGCATCTGTCTTGATCTAAAGGCTAGCGAGGGACAACAAATTGCCCAATCCTTGGCGAAAAAAGCGGATATTTGGATTCACAATTACCGCATGGGCGTTCCTGAAAAATTGGGGATTGGTTATGACCAACTCGCGGCACTAAACCCTGATCTCGTGTACGTGTCTGCGAACGGATACGGGCCCGAGGGCCCAGGCGCAAAAAGGCCCTCTACCCATCCGATTCCCGGCGCGGCGATGGGTGGCGTAGTGTGGCAAATCGGTGGCCTCCCGGATCCCAGTGAACCCATGGAATTGCCTGAATTGCGCGAGATGGCCCGGAAGCTTTTACGTGCCAATGAGGTAAATCCGGACCCGAACACATCTATGGTCGTGGCGACCACGGCCGTTCTCGGCCTGGCAGCGCGTCGGTCAAGCGGTAAAGGACAAAAAATCTTTGTTGATATGTTTGGGGCTAATGCTTACGCAAATTGGGATGATTTTTTGAGTTTTCCCGATAAACCTGACCGCCCCCCAGTGGATTCCGAAGGTTATGGACTTGGCCCGTTGTACCGATTGTATGCGTGTAGCGAGGGATGGGTATTTCTGGGTGTGATTAGCGAGACAGAAAAAGCGACGTTGGCTGAAGCCTTAGGAATTGACATGCAATTCGCTGTGTCCGCCAGCTTGGAACGGATTTTTCGTGGCGAAACGGCCGATCATTGGGAACGAAAACTCGGAGGTCTTGGTCTAGGGTGTGTTCGTGCGGATGGATTACCTCCCCAGGCGTTTTTCCTCCGCAACGAGCACTGTCTGGCCGAAAACCTTGCGGTCCCGGCGATGCATCCGGAGTGGGGCCAGTATCTGCGCAACGGTCCAATGGTCGAATTTGATCAAGACGGCACGTACTCGGGCACGGGTGGGGCTGGCGGAGGCACCCTTGCTCTCCTCAATGAACTCGGTTATTCGTCAGCAAACATCCAAGACTTGTTGGAAGCTGGAACGGTCCGAGCAACGTAACGACTCGTTCGACATAGGTGCGACGTTGAGACAAAAACCAACGGATTATTTCTCTCGAGAGCAAATACGGGCATTAAGGAAACGTTCTCCTTGGCATGCGACCTGGCTCTTGTTGCATTGCTGGGGCGTTATCTTCATCACGTGGGCGGTGTGCGCTGTATGGACAAATCCTGCGGTCATTACCGTCGGCGTGTTGATCGTGGGAACTCGGCAATTGGGTTTAACCGTACTTAATCACGAAGGCGCTCATCATTTGCTGTATTCGAATCGAGCTCTAAACGATTGGATTGCCGAATGGGTACTCAATAGACCGCTCTTGGGAGCATCGGTGTACGGTTATCGAAAATCGCATCTTGAGCACCACAAACATACTCAACAAGAGGACGACCCAGACCTTGTTTTGTCTGCGCCGTTCCCGATCACGAAGGCGAGTCTTCGGCGGAAAGTATGGCGTGACCTTTCGGGTCAGACGGGATGGAAGCAACGAAGAGAAACGATCATTTCTGCGTTCCGACCGATCGGAGGACCGATACCTTTGCGCTTGAAAAGGGGAGCCTACCGGCTGGGGCCAAATCTTCTTATTAACGTTGCGTTTTTAACCGGATTTTCCGTTTATGGGCGCTGGTATCTGTACGTTTTGCTGTGGGTTCTGCCGGCGATGACTTGGTTTTTATTCATCTCGAGATTACGAAACATCGGCGAGCACGCGTGCGTGGTCGATAACGACGATCGATTACGCAACACGCGCACCACCCGCGCGAGTTGGATTGAACGAATATTTATAGCCCCTTATTGGGTGAATTATCATCTTGAACACCATTTGTTGGTTTCTTGCCCGTGCTATCGGCTTCGTCGGGCACATCGTCTATTGGTGGAGGGTGGTCACGAGCCAGAGATGGATCTGCAACCAAGTTATATCCACGTGCTTCGACTGGCAACGGCACCAGTCTAGCGACGCGTGACGGACTCGAACTTGGTCGGCTTGGGAAACCTAATCGGTTTGGCCTTTTGCATCCTCACCGTCGGATGCTCACCCCAAAGCCCGCCGGTTGAGCGCGACATCATGCGTAAGTTGTTGACCGGCTTCGTTCTTCCGATGGGCGAATTGTCCATCATGAGTCGCCCGTCGGATTGTCGTACCGACGGAAAGTCCGGTCTGGCGATACCCCTGGTCCTTTTCGATGCGTTTCTCAACGCGAACGACCAACAGGCGATAGCGTTTGACCTATCAGAATTTGGGGATCGGGTGATATCAGCGGGCGACTCACCTCGAAGCGTGTATTTACAGCTTCGAAATCCGGTGGTCTCTATATCTCGTGTCGGCATGACAAAAAATGATGCGTTGGTTTGTGTCGAAGTCTTTGCCCGGGAGGAAAGGGCGTTTTTTGTTTTCTTGCACCGCGAAGGCGCCACTTGGGATCTTGTTGGTGAAATGGTCGCTTGGGAAGAGCCTCAAGAGGAGGACCTGACCGAAGATCCTGAGGACGGCTATTGACGGACGAGCGTACGTTCTAGTTCATTCGTAGAGACCATCGAATTCCTTGGGAGCGTTGCTTGTTCGCGCCTCTCGAATGCATTGGGCAAGTATAGGAATACCGTCCCGAATGTCTTCATCCGGAACGTGTCCGAAGGCCAATCGAAGGTAAGGACGGTCTTCGTTATTTATGTGGAAATTAGCGCCCGGGGCAAAGTGTACGTTGCGCGCCGCGGCAAGCTCGGCGAGTTTTTTCTGGTCAACATCTTCGGGATAGCGTAACCACACGAACAGCCCTCCGGCCGGGTTCGACCAGGCACAAAGGTCGTCGAGTTCGTTGGCCAACCCATCGACGACTAGATTTTTCTTGACGCAAAGCGATTCGTTGAAGTGATCTGTTAATGGCCAGACCCCGTCTCGGTAAAGCTCTGCAACGATAGCTGCTGCCAAATAATTGCCGCCGGCATCGTGGCGTCGGTCGAGAATTTGATCGAACAAGGGCGGTCTCGCGAGTAGGTACCCGAGCCTTAGACCGGGCGCCAGAATCTTTGAGAGCGAGCATAAATAGATGATTTTTGCGTAATCGGATAGAGCATAGAGTGCGGGCGGTTTGACACCATCGAAGTGAACATCCCCGTAACAGTTGTCTTCAACGATCGGAATGTCGTGATTTTCCGCAATGCTTATCAGCTGTTTGCGTCGCGCATTCGACATCACGGTCCCGCTCGGGTTTTGGTAGGTTGTCAACGCGTAGATAAATTTTGGTTTGCGCGTAGCGCCCAGGCGATCGAGGGTGGTCTCCAAAAGATCGACACGCATACCGTCGTTGTCGAGGGGTAATCCAACCATCTCGATCCCCAGGCTGCGATAAGCGCCAATGGTTCCGGAGTACGTGAATTCTTCGCAAATGACGGTGTCGCCAGGTACGGTCAAGGCTTCTGCAGTGAGGGTGACGGCTTGCATTGAACCGTTCATAAGAGCGATGGCGTCGGGATCTACGGGCACGCCTTCGCGTTCGGATTCTCTCGCTGCCATGATGGCGCGTAATCCCGGATGGCCTAACCGGCCTGGGTAATTAGTGAGCGCCTCGGACTCACGCTCAATAGCGGCATGCGCCGCGCGCTGCATCTTGTCGACCGGGAACGTTTCTGGGTTGGTGCGACCAACCGCAAAGTCGAAGCTTCGTGTCATTGATTTCCCGCCGCGAGATTGTTGTTGGTGAGGTAGCTGTAACTTTGTTGGACGGCCGTCATCATGTCGGTATCGCAGTCGTCAAGCTCGACGACGATCCACTCAAGGACCTCCTCATCGGCAGCGTCGATAATTGCCCGGATATCCATACGGCCGTCGCCAACGGCGACGTGCGATTCGCCTTGGGTTAGCGGGCCGTCTTTGATGTGGAGAAGAGGAGCCCGGCTTCGGATTCTTTCCACTTCGGATACGGGATCGGAATCGCCGAAGTTTGCAGCCCAGTAGGTGTCGACCTCAAAAAGGACATCGGGGCATTTTTCCTGAAGAATGTGATAACCCTTCTCACCGTCGTGTTCTACAAATTCCCACCAATGGTTATGGAGAAAGAGTTCGAGTCCGGCATGACCTAGCTTGTCCGTCAGATCGTTTACGGTGTCGACGGTCCGCTCGATGGCGCTACGATCCGCAAAATCGTCTGGACCAAAGCCCCCGGCGGCTCTTGAAAGACCCAAAGCGCTGACCGTGTCGATGACTTCGTTGATCTCGGACCGGTTCGCCCATGGGTAGTGCGTCGAAGAAATCGTCATCCCCAGATCCTCAACCTGTTGTTTGAATTCCACGGGTGATTTGCCGAATAGGTTGAATGGTTCCACCCCGCAATACCCGATATTGGCGAGTCGTGTTAGCACGGCGTCGAAATTGTCGCTAGACGCATCACGTAACGAGTAAAGTTGGACTGAAATCGGTTTCATGTTGTGCCTCAATTGTGCGAGTGCAAGAGTTACTGACAATTGTATAACCAGATGCATCGTCTTCGAACGACTGGCATAGATCGCGGGCATTTTTTCCTCGCGAACTTGACGATATTACCTGGATCAACGTTCAATCCAAGAAAGGGAGGTTACTTCAGATGACGCGTATACGAATGGGGCTTGTCGGTGGCGGTGATGGCGCTTTCATCGGTGCCGTGCATCGAATGGCGGCGGAACTCGATGGACGCATCGAACTTGTTTGCGGTGCTTTTTCGAGCGATCCGTCGCGATCGAAGCGTTTTGGGCAAGAACTCTATGGCCTCCCGTTGGACCGAAGCTACGGAACGTTCAATGAAATGATGGCGGAAGAGTCAAAGCTCCCGGCGGAAAAACGTATGCATTTTGTCGTGATTGCGACGCCAAACCATTTGCATTTTCCGGTTGCCGAGTTGTCGCTACAGACGGGGTTTCACGTTATGTCCGACAAGCCGGTGACGTTCGATCTGGCGGAAGCCAAGACGCTACGTACGCTGGCGACCCAGAAGAATCTTCTGTTCGGCGTTACGCACAATTACACCGGATACCCGATGGTTAAGGAGGCACGTCAACTCGTTAAGACAGGGGCATTGGGATCGATACGGCGAGTGGTGGTTGAGTATATTCAGGGCTGGCTTTCGGAACCACTCGAAACGCAAGGCAACAAACAGGCGATTTGGCGTACCGATCCGAAATTCTCGGGCTCAGCTGGCTGCATGGGGGACATCGGTACACATGGCGAAAATCTACTCGAATACGTCACCGGACTTGAGATCGATTCACTTTGTGCGGACTTAACAACGTTTGTTCCGGGACGTTTACTCGAGGATGACGGTAATGTGTTGTTGCGATTTTCCAACGGGGCACGTGGTGTGTTGCTCGCTAGTCAAATTGCGGTTGGTGAGGAAAACGGTCTGAAACTGCGGGTATATGGAGAGCGCGCTAGTCTCGAGTGGGGGCAAATGGAACCCAATTCACTGATCGTCCGATGGCCCGACCGCCCGTTCGAGGTCAGACGTACCGGCGGGCCAGGAGTGAGCGAGGCTGCGACCGCGGCGACACGACTTCCGGCAGGTCACCCGGAAGGCTTTTTGGAAGCGTTTGCGTTGCTCTACCGTAATTTCGCGGCTGTGCTTGAGGCGCGGCTGGTGGGGCGTGATCCGACGCCCGAGGAACTCGATTTCCCGACAATTGACGATGGTGTTCGGGGAATGGCTTTTATCGATGCGGTGGTAGATAGTTCTAAACGCGGGGGCGTTTGGACCGATTTCCCGTTGAGCAGTTAGAAGAGGGGTAACGCGTGAAAACATTAAAAGGACCGGCGATTTTTCTGGCTCAATTTATGGCGGATAACGAGCCGTTCGATAGTCTTGAGTCGATGGCAAAATGGGCGGCCGATCTGGGGTTCCTTGGGCTTCAGGTACCTATAGGTAATCCTGCGTTCGTTGACGTTGAACGAGCAGCGGAAAGTCAGACCTATTGTGATGAGTTAAATGGGATCGTGAAGTCGCAGGGTGTTGAAATTACTGAATTGTCGACACATCTGGAAGGCCAACTGGTAGCGGTTCATCCGGCGTACGACACGTTGTTTGACGGATTCGCGCCTGCGTCTCTTCATGGTAATCCCGCGGCTCGGACGGAATGGGCAATCGAACAGGTCAAGCTTGCGGCTCAAGCGAGTCACAATTTAGGCCTAAAATCGCACGTTACGTTTTCCGGCGCGTTTCTGTGGCCGATGATTTACCCCTGGCCGCAACGGCCCGCCGGCCTGGTTGATGAAGGATTCCAAGAACTGGCGCGGCGTTGGCGTCCGATACTCGACGTATTCGATGAATACGGGGTCGATTGCTGTTACGAGATACACCCGGGGGAAGACCTTCACGACGGCGTAACCTTCGAACGGTTTCTGTCGGAGGTCGATGACCACCCTCGCGCCAACATTCTCTACGACCCAAGCCATTTTGTTCTGCAGCAATTGGACTATCTATCGTTCATTGATATTTATCACGAACGCATCAAGATGTTTCACGTCAAAGACGCGGAGTTCACGCCGAGTGGACGACAAGGCGTGTATGGCGGTTATCAGGATTGGCTTGATCGTGCGGGCCGATTTCGTTCATTAGGTGATGGCCAAGTGGATTTTCGCTCGATCTTTTCAAAATTTGCCGCTTTAGACTTTGACGGTTGGGCTGTTCTCGAATGGGAGTGTTGTTTAAAGCACCAAGAGGATGGTGCGCGCGAGGGCGCTCAGTTTATCCAAGACCATATTATTCGGGTGACGGATAAGGCATTCGATGACTTCGCCTCCGCCGGACTCGATGCCGAGACGAACCGACGGGTTCTTGGTCTAACAAAAGAATAGAGTCGATCCGAAAGGTTAGGAGCGGACCAATCCGTCCAGGGGATTTTCCGTCGGGCGAGTGATCGCGTAACATAGGACGGTTGAGATACCACGATAACACAGCAAGAGTTGACGGTCCGCGCCGAGAGCGATCGTCGTTCAAACATCTCTCGCACCTGAAACGTCTTGTCCCCTATGTCCGTCGATTCGGCTGGGTCTTGTTGGCGTCTATCAGCGGGTTATTGCTCGCGCGCCTGCTCGACGCGCTCGTCCCGCTCTACATGAAGGACGCTATCGACAGTCTTGCCGATCCTGCCATCGAGCCAAACTTACTGATCCCGGTGCTCGCAATACTAGGGATCGTGGCCACGCGGTTCTTCATTTACGTGGTTTCGCAACGGGCGTTGCGCCGGCTCTCGATCAGTGTCTCGTACGATCTACGCAAACGCCTTTTTAACCATGTCCAATTCCAAGGGGCGCATTTCTTCAATCGATTCGGTACCGGAGACCTTATGTCACGGGCCGTTAACGACGTAAGCATGGTACGGATGGTGGTCTCGTTCGGCGCGGTCACCATTCTTACGACGATATTTACGTTGGCCACGGGGCTCTATTTCATGATCATGCTATCGCCATCGCTCACGTTTTGGGTGGTGTTGCCATTGCCGTTGGTGGCGGTTGCCGGGTTTGGTATGGCGCGAGCGTTATTCCCCTATTACATGGATCGACAGGAGGCCATGGCCGCGGTGACTGCGTTTACGCAGGAAAATCTCAATGGCATTCGCACCGTCCAAGCGATGGCGCAAGAAGAGAAGGAGATTGATCGGTTTCGTGACGTGAGCACTCATTATGCCCAGACGGTCTATCGTGTGAATCGGTATCAAGCACTAATGAACGTTGTGATGGGATTTATTTCGACCGTCTCAACCGTAATCGTGTTGTTTTATGGTGGGGCACTGGTACTTCAAGGCGACATTACGCTCGGGACCTTCATGGCGTTCTTTTCGTACCTCATGATGGTGGCCTGGCCGGTACGCATGATTGGAATGTCGATCACGATGTTCACCGCTGCGGCGGCTGGAACCGAACGAATCTTCGAAGTTCTCGATTACGAGCCGGAAGTGGACGATGCGTCGACCGAGACCGTGCCCACGGATTTGCTAGGCCGCATCGAGTTTAGAGACCTAGTTTATAGCCATCCGGGTTCACCCAGACCAACGATTGACGGTGCTAGCCTCGTGGTTGAATCCGGGGAGACCATCGCCTTCATGGGGCGTGTTGGCTCCGGCAAATCGACTTTACTTAATGCCATCGTCCGTCTTGTTGATACTCCGTCGGGGATGATATTTTTGGATGGTCACGATATTCACGATTTTCCGCTACACCAGCTGCGAGAAGCCGTCACGCTTGTTCCGCAGGATCCTTTCTTGTTTTCCATGACGCTTCGCGACAACCTGACATACGACGATCTGAGTCGTGACGACACGTTGATATGGGATGCGGCAGAAGCGGCCGCCTTCGCGGATCCACTGCGTCGTCAACTTGCCGAGGGGCTTGACACCATGGTCGGAGAACGTGGCGTGACGCTCTCGGGAGGACAAAAGCAACGGGCAACGCTTACCCGCGGCATGGTTCGAGATGCCAAGGTGCTGTTACTCGATGACTGTTTCTCGAGCGTCGACACCGAAACCGAGGAGCGGATTCTGCGTGGACTGCGTCGCATGCGTGGTGGCAAAACGACCATGTTAATTTCACATCGCGTATCGACGGCGCGGCATGCCGACCGCATTTTCGTCATAGACGAAGGGCGATTCGTTGAGTCTGGGACACACGACGAACTGATCGCACACGGTGGCTATTACGCTGATCTTGCTGCCGTGCAGAGTAATCAGGATGAAGATCGCGAACGTAAAGCGAGATTGCTACGTGATCTTGGCAGTGAAATTTCGACGACGCCGATTTCGGAGGCAGCGAAGCTGTGAGCGAAAACGCGATTCAGACTCCGGGTCCGTCCCGCAATTACTCTGCGTTCGACGCTGAGCTCACGCATCAAGCGCTCAACGTTCGACTTTTCGTTCGTCTGCTTGGGTGGATGAAGCCGTACCTGATTACGTTGTTTGTCAGCATCGCGTTTGTCGTGATGGCGGCGCTCGCTCAGGTGCTCATGCCGATACTAACGAGCGTCGTCATTATCGATACGATCTTGGTGCCAACAACGGTCGCGAGCGATGCCCAAGACTATGGGCTGCTTACACTTGTGGCTTGGCTTCAATCAACGTTTGCCCTCGAAGCACTGAGTGCAGCAGGGCTTGTTTACGTTGTCGTGCTCGTCGGCCAGTCGCTATTGAGTTTCGCCCATCAACTGACGCTTTATAGCTGTTCGCTGAAAGCGCTGCGCGACCTGCGTATTGATTTATTTGCCGCACTGGAACGAAAACCTGCGTCCTTTTTTGACCATGTCGGCGTGGGTCGTGTGATGACCCGGGTGACGAACGACGTTGAGAATCTTTTTCAGCTTTTGGCGGGCTTTGGTGGTCTAGCGGGTGAATTTGTTCCGTTTTTTGTGGCACTTTTTGCCATGCTTGCGATCAGTGGATCGTTGACGGGTGTGGTATTGGTTGCGCTGCCGGTGGCAGCGATCGCGACGATCGCGTTTCGTATTGCGATGCGGAAAATCTTTCGATTTATCCGCGACTCCGTTTCCGCTCTCAATCAATACATGCAGGAAGATCTTGTAGGAATCGATGTCGTCCAGCTCTCAGGTCGTGAGAATCAAAATATCGAGGAATACGGTGGGCTCAATCGAGCCAATCGTGGTTACGAGTTCCGCGCAATCAATTTCGAGGTCCTCTACGACACCTTTAACATGAGCCTCGGAAGCGTCGTTACCGGCGGTATCGTCTGGTTCGGCGGCGGTCAAGTGATTCAGCAGGACATCTCTCTCGGCTCGATGATTCTGTTCACGTCGCTTGTGCAAATGATGATCATGCCGATCGTTTCGTTGGGTCAGCAGTTCAATGTTCTGTTCAGGTCGATGGCTTCTGGAGAACGGATTTTTCAGGCGTTGGATTGGGACGAGCAATTGCACGAGCCCAAGGAACCAACGGTTGTCGAAGGCCGCTTGCGTGGCAAGGTGGAATTTCGACACGCGCACTTCGGTTACTACGAGGGAGAAGAAATACTGAAGGATGTTTCTTTTTCGATTGCGCCCGGCGAGAAACTCGCCATTGTCGGTCCGACGGGCTCAGGCAAAAGTACAATTATTCGGTTGCTCGTCCGTTTTTATGACATTGACGACGACATGGTTTTTGTCGACGACGTCGATGTGAACAACATACACAGCCGTGATTTGCGTGAACGTGTTGGGGTGGTGCTGCAAGATTTCCATATCTTTTCGGGCACCGTCCGCGACAACATTACACTCAACAATCCGGATATAACGCCGGAAAGAGCTGAATGGGCTGCACGTTCCGTGAATGCGGATGGCTTTATTCAAGGATTGGCCGATGGTTACGACACGCAGCTTGCCGAGCGAGGACAGAACTTATCGCAAGGACAACGCCAACTCTTAGCGTTTGCCAGAGTCTTAGCCGCGGATCCAGAAATTCTTGTATTGGACGAAGCCACCGCAAACATCGATACCTCCACCGAGCTGGTGATTCAAGACGCGGTAGCGAAACTCACCGAAGGCCGAACGTCCATCGTTGTCGCGCATCGATTGCAAACGATTCAGGAATGCGATCGGATATTGGTTCTCCATCATGGGGTCGTGGAGGAATTGGGTACGCACGACGAATTGATGGAGAAGCGTGGCATTTATTACACGTTGCACGAACTGCAGTTTCAAGACGCCGACGTGGCCCGTGAAGTCGCGCGGGAGGATGAAGGTAGCGAGGGCCGGACGACTGATCCGCGGTGGACCTCGGTGCCCGACGAGCCGCCTGACGCCCCCGACCGAATGTAACTATAGATTTCTTGAGTGGGAATGATGGACCGAGCCTACTTTAGGCCGTTCGACGCATCGTCTAAGATCACACTTCTGTATTAGTAACGGACACGCTCGGAATGAAAGATTTTGGGGGCAAGCTTGCGGTAATCACAGGTGGCGGTACTGGTATGGGGCGGGCGTTGGCCCGTCAGTTGATTGCGGAGGGTTGTGACGTAGCCACTTGCGACGTACTCGATGACAACCTTGCAGAAACCAGGGCCCTCTGTGAACAAGAAGCTTCTCAGGGTCGAGTGATTACGACCCACCACTGCGATGTTTCGGATGAATCTGAGGTGGAACGTTTCCGCGACGCGGTGGTGGCGGCTCACGACACCGACCATATCGATCTACTCTTCAATAATGCTGGCGTGGGGGGTGGTGCAAGTGTGGTCAATGGTGATCGCGAGGATTGGGAGCGCACCTTTAACATTTGTTGGTACGGGGTTTATTACAACACCCGGGCGTTCATGCCGCTGCTGGTGGCGAGTCAGGAAGCGCATTTGATTAATACCAGCAGTGTGAACGGATTTTGGGCGACACTCGGTCCGCAAAGTTCTCACACTGCTTACAGTGCGGCCAAATTCGCCGTGAAGGGATTCTCGGAAGCACTCATTACGGATCTGGCGAACAACGCCCCCCACGTCAAAGTGTCGGTGGTCATGCCGGGGCATATTGGGACGTCGATCGCGATTAATTCGGGGCGCATTCTCGGCGGACGGCAAGGGGAAGAACTGTCGGACGAAGACGTTGCGGGGATGCGAAAAAGGTGGGCGTCGATGGGGATGGCTAACGAAGAGACGACGGACGAGCAGATTCGGAATTTGGTGGGTGAAATGGGTCGCCGGTTTCGGGACGATGCGCCGACGACGGCCGAGCAAGCGGCAACCATTATTCTGGATGGCGTTCGCGAAGAGCGCTGGCGGATTCTCATTGGCAAAGACGCCCACCGGCTTGATGCGTTGGTTCGGGAGGACCCTGAAAGCGCTTACACGCCGGAGTTTATGGTTCGTCTTCGTGAGACAGGGGAGTGGGGCTTAGGCTGACCTCACCAGCAGGAACCTACCCATCGAGTTGGAACAATTCGACAGCATTGCCGCCCATGACGGCCTGCTCTTGTTGTTGATCCAAGGTTGCTACGGATTCGCGTATCTGGAGCGGTGCATCGAGGCTTGAATCGATGTGCGGGTAGTCGGAACCCCAAAGAATCTTGTCGAGACCGACAAGATTCATCATAGCGCCGATCGTTCGCTCCTGCGGTTCTGCTACGAAGTAACAGTTTCGCTGCACGTATTCGCCGGGCGTGAGGGCTAGCGATTTTGGTGATAACTCGTTCAGTAGCTCGTCCTTCTCGTTGAGTCGATCCATCAAGTACGCGGCCCAGCCGCAGCCCGCTTCAACGCTAACGATCTTGAGTTCCGGAAAACGATCAAAAAGCCCATCGAGAATGATTGACGACAAGGCGGGGATCATTTGGCCTGGGGCACCGAGTCCGAAACCGAAGGTCGGTCCGAGTCTGGGTTCCGCACCGTGCCAACCCGAAAACGGAACCGCAGCGCCGCTAAATCGAACTATTACATGCAGACAACCCGGCAGGTCGGCTTCGGCCAATTGGTCCCAGAGGGGGTCGAAATGTGGACTACCGGGGCGTTCGCCATCCACGACCTCGGGCGGGACAAATAGGCCCTTAAACCCGAGTTTTAGGCACCGGGCGAGCTCGAGCTTCGCGTTGTCAATGTCGCGCCAATTAACTACAGCGATGGGAACGATGCGCCCTTGGCCCGATTGGCTAAATTCGTGTTGCCACGTGTTGTACGCGCGGAAGTACGCGTTGATTAAGTCAAGATCATCCGTCGGGATGGGCAATATCCCGATTGTCGGGAAGACGACGCATGCATCAACGCTCCATTCATCCAACATCGCTATTCTTGCCTCGGAGTCGTAACTTGCTGGTGGACAACCGTCTTTATATCGAAAGCGGCCTCCGAATATGTCGCGGCGTCTCAAGTTGGCCCCGCCCAGACCCGCGAGGCCGCCAGGAAGCACAACCTGTTCGGCAATAATGAGGCGCTCGCCGTTTTGATCCTCTTCGATCCGGATTGCACGATCCTGATAGCGAGTTTCTAGGTACCGTTGCCAGAGATCGGCGGGTTCCATTACATGGGAGTCGCAGTCAACAACGAACATGATGAATCCTTGGAGCGAGCCTTCTACCGCCGAGGCATCGGCGGATGGAATTGTTGGCGTGAAAAAAGTATATGACCATGGATAAATTGTTCCTGTCCAATCGCACATGCGCGGTAGGCAAGATGGTCGTTAACGTCGAGTTCGGTGTCGTCGTCCCGGTGCAAACGACCTGAGCCATAACGATGTTGAAATACAGGGGCTTATAGGGGTAATAAACCTCAGGCACGTCCATATCGTCGGATGGGAAGATGAGAGTTGGAAATTATGACCGTGATTCGAGATTGCCCGTGCGGGTTACAGACCGCCGATTAGGTTTGCCAACGAGGAACGGGGTCGACCTGTTCTATTTCCTTCGCAGTGGCATACTGAGGCATTGAAGGGTACGAAATTTATATTTGAGAGTGCTTAGGGGAGCCCATGACGCCTGAAGAAATCCTTGCGCAACCGGCGAAGATACTTTCGCAAAGCGATCGCGAATGCTACTTCGAACACGGCTACGTCGGGGCGCCATCTGTAGTCTCGGGAACGTGGCTTGAACGCATTCAAGCATGTTCAGAACGCTACGTTGACGAGAGTCGCAATGTAACCGGCACCGACAAAAGATTTGATCTTGAGCCTGACCATACGGCTGATAAACCGAGAATACGACGGCTAAATTCGCCCGTGGATGTGGATGACCTTTTTTGGGAATTTGCGTCCACTGGGCCCTTCGTGGATATCGCTGAGGATTTGCTTGGACCGGACATTAAGTTTCACCACTCCAAACTCAACTACAAGTGGTCCGGCGGTGGCGAAGAAGTTAAATGGCACCAAGATATTCAATTTTGGCCGCACACGAACTACGACGTGCTGACGGTCGGGATGTATCTAGAGGATGTTGCTGCCGATATGGCCCCCATGGGTGTCATTCCTGGGAGTCACCAGGGGCCACTTTACGATTTATACGATCACGACAACGAATGGACGGGGCATATCCGAAGCGAAGATGTCCCGGGTGTCGAGGCCGAAACGGCGCGTTACATTGACGGACCTGCGGGAACCATCACGGTGCACAATTGTCGCTCTATCCACGGCTCGCCCCCGAATTGGAGTGATCGCCCAAGACCACTGCTTCTGTGCGCCTATTCGGCGGGCGATGCTTTGCCGATCACTAACCTCGTTGCGGGCGGTCAACACGGTGATGAGGTTGTAAGAGGCAGTCGGGGTCGTTGGGCGCGTTTTGATCCGCGGCCAGTTCTGATGCCGCCGGATTGGAGCCGGATCGGTCACAAATCCATTTTTCAACACCAGCAGGCGGAACAGACTCAAGGGATGTAACGGTACACGGCAAACCGTTTCCCCGCCCAGCGCCAGCGTTAGTCCAACGGAATCACGCGCACGGAATCGTTACGTACCAACTCATGGCTCCGTTGTCTTTCGTACTTCTTGGCTGGCGTATTGATAATTTCGGTCAGAACGTCGGCGGAAGACCCGCGCTCGACGTCGCCCTCGCGAGCGTCGTCATAGAGTGTCGTGCGTTGCCGGGCCTTTCGTCCGGCGGACTCGATCATGCCGCGCATTTCGTCGGGCGAAGTTTCCTGTCCATGTTGCGTCCCGGCAGCGCGTGAAATGCTCTCGTTCATGAGTGTTCCGCCGAGATCGTTACAACCAGCATTGAGCGCCGCGGTCACTCCCTCGTGCCCCATTTTTACCCAACTGGCTTGAATGTTGGTGATGTGTGGGTGCAGAGCGAGTCGAGCGACAGCGTGTACGAGAATCGCTTCACGGAACGTGGGTCCGCGTCTTGCTTTCCCCTTCAGATACATCGGCGCTTCCATGTGAACGAAGGGAAGGGTACAAACTCAGTAAATCCACCGGTCTTCTTTTGTAGGTCTCTGACACGGATAAGATGCCTTGCCCAATGGATCGGCTCGTCGACGTGACCGTACATAATCGTGGCCGTGGATTTAAATCCGACCCGATGAGCGGTTTCCATGACTTCGAGCCACTGCTCGGTATTGATCTTATCGGGACAGATTACGGCGCGTACTTCGTCATCTAAGATTTCAGCGGCGGTCCCTGGGAGCGTACTTAGACCCGCTTGTTTCAGTTCGGTTAGATAGCCTTCAAGAGAGTAATTGGACGTTGCCGCGCCCTGCCACACTTCAAGCGGTGAAAAGGCATGCACATGCATCTCGGGAACGGCTTCTTTGACAGTCTTGACGATATCGATATAGGTTTGCCCGGTGTATTCGGGGTGGATGCCGCCCTGCATACAGACTTCGGTACCGCCTCGGTCCCACGCTTCTATCACCCGGCGTTGGATTTCTTCACCGCTCAGATCGTAGGGGCGTCCACGTAAATTCTCTGACAGCTTCCCTTTAGAAAAGGCACAGAATTGGCACTTGAAATAACAGATGTTCGTGTAATTGATGTTGCGATTGACGACAAAGGAGACGGTATTTCCGTTGGTGTCGTCGCGTAATTTGTTTGCCGACTGAACCACGGCATTGAAATCGTCGCCTCGTGCCTGAATGAGCCGAACGATGTCCTTTTCACCAAGGTCAGTTCCGCTGCCGATCGCTTTCAAAATGGCCTCGATGTCGTGAGATACCGCGGATGGTTTTTGCGTAATGCGGGCGAGTACGTTGGCGGGCGGAGGCGACGTGTCGCCTGGAGACCAGGGATCGATTCTGGGAAAGCCCTCTCCATCGATACGATCAAGCACAGTCGCTACCATCGAGTCGTCAACCCAGGTTGATGCGTCGATTGCGTACCGGGGGTAGATGGTGAGGCGCTCGTGCAGATGCTTGCCAGCCAGCGCCGTTTCCCGTGACAGCTCGTCGAGATGTGGCCAAGGCGCCTCGGGATTGACGAAGTCGGGCGTGACCGGAGAAACGCCTCCCCA
>JAKUTI010000269.1 GCA_022448765.1 Pseudomonadales bacterium | reverse complement strand
AGAAGTTACGGGTTGCGTCGAATCATTCGTCGTGCGTTGCGACATGGCAATAAACTGAACATACGCGAACCTTTCTTTCATCGTCTGGTGGAACCCCTGGTGAACTCCATGGGTGAAGCGTATCCACTGCTTTCCGAAGAGAAGGGTCGTATCGAAAAAACCCTTCTTTCTGAGGAGGAGCGATTCGCCGACACCTTGAGTCAAGGCATGGCAATACTTGAAACGGCGATTGATGAGTTGGTGGGGAAAACGATACCAGGCGAGGTCGTTTTTAAGCTCTACGATACCTTCGGTTTTCCAGCCGATCTTACGGCTGACGTCGCGAGGGAACGAGGCTTAGCGATTGACGAGCCGGAGTTCGAGAAGCTGATGTCGGCGCAACGTCAACGCGGTCGGGCGGCAAGCCGCTTCGACAGTACGTTGGAACAACGCGTCGATATTGAGGGAACCGTGGAATTTCTTGGCTATGACGATTTGGCCGCAAATGGTGAAATCGTTGGACTATATCGACAGAAAGATGGAGATACTGAAGAGGTTCGAGAGCTGAAGGCCGGCGAGGCCGGTGTGCTCATTTTGGACCGTACTCCTTTCTATGCAGAGTCCGGTGGGCAAGTCGGCGACGCCGGTATCATTCAAACAGCGGGCGCATCGTTCGTGGTCAATGACACTACGCGGGGAGCCGGGCAACATCTTCATTATGGCTTGGTTGAAAGTGGTCGGTTGTCCCTTGGGGACGCCGTCAATGCCGAGATCTTCACAGACCGGCGCCACGATATTGCGCGGAATCACTCCGCCACCCACTTGCTGCATGCGGCGTTACGGCAGGTCCTAGGTAGCCATGTCGAACAGAAGGGATCGCTCGTTGATGCCGAGCGGCTGCGCTTCGATTTCTCGCATGTCGATCCACTTGCGAAACAAGAAGTCGCCTCGATTGAGGCGATCGTTAACAAGCGGATTCTCGACAATTCTGAAGTCATGACTGAACAACTTGGGTATGACGAGGCCATAGAGCGGGGCGCGCTCGCCCTCTTTGGCGAAAAGTACGGCGACGACGTTCGGGTACTCTCAATGGGCGGCGATTTTTCGGTGGAGCTTTGTGGGGGCACTCATGCCCGGCGGACCGGAGATATTGGATTGCTAAAAGTTGTCTCTGAGTCCGGCATTGCTGCGGGTATTCGACGGATTGAAGCAGTTACGGGTCGCGGAGCACTGGTTCGGCTCGACGCCGGCGAAGAACAGCTTGAGGCCTTAGCCGACGTGGTTCGTGGTTCCCGAGAGGAGCTTGTCGATAAAGTTGAGGTGCTCCTAGAAAGTAACCGTCGACTTGAAAAAGAAGTTCAATCGTTGCGATCGCTTTCGGCCGAGTCCGAAAGCGTGAGCCTCGCCGCAAGAGCAATCGAGATTGAAGGGATCAAAGTGTTGAGTACTCAAGTTGCGGGGGATTCGAAAGCCGTGATGGCCCTGTTCGACGGTATACGTGAACGACTGGGCGAATGTGTGATCGCGCTGGGGTACCTTGAAAAAGGAAAAGTGAGTCTTGTTTGTGGTGTTAACAAGAAACTAACAAACCAACTCAAAGCCAGCGACTTGGTGCAGCATGTTGGTGCGCAGGTGGGTGCGCGAGGCGGAGGTCGAGACGATATGGCAAAAGCTGGGGGCGGAGACAATCCGGAAGCCCTAGAAGGTGCGCTTGGAACTGTGGCGGCCTGGGTGGCCGAAAAACTTTAGCCGGTTCGATGACACTTCATATTCACAAATACGGTGGTACGTCGGTTGGTAGTCTGGATCGGATTCGGGCCGTCGCTGGGAACGTGGCCAAGCGGCGCGACGCTGGTGACGACGTCGTCGTGGTTGTTTCCGCGATGGCGGGTGAAACAAACCGACTAGAAAGTTTGGGACAGGAGCTATCTGATCAACCGAAGGCCCGTGAAATGGACGTTTTGCTGTCAGCGGGTGAACAGGTTTCCGCGGCCCTGACGGCGATGGCACTGGATCAATTGGGATACAGAGCGCGTTCGTATCTGGGTTGGCAGGTGCCGATTGTGACTGATACGAATCATATGAAAGCTCGTTTCGAGTGCATCGAAACAAAGCGGCTCAAAGAGGATTTGGCTGCAAGCGTTATCCCCGTTGTGGCCGGTTTTCAGGGAATCGACGCTGGGGGCGATATTACAACTGTCGGCCGCGGAGGGTCGGATACGAGTGCGGTAGCAATAGCAGCCGCATTAAACGCCGACGAATGCCGGATATACACTGATGTTGATGGGGTCTACACCGCCGACCCGAGGATTGTGGATGGCGCTCGGAAAATGGAAGTCGTTTCTTTCGAAGAAATGTTGGAATTGGCGAGCCTTGGCTCAAAAGTCCTTCACCCTCGCGCCGTGGAATATGCGGCCAATTCAGGTGTTACGCTTCGCGTACTCTCTAGTTTTAATGAGGGGGAAGGTACCCTAATCACGTTTGAGGACGCGAATATGGAACAACCGGTTGTCTCTGGTATTGCTCACGCGATCGACGAAGCTAAGTTGACCGTGGTCGGGGTTCCCGACGTGCCGGGAGTTGCGTCGACGATTCTAGGTCCCATTGCAGATGCTTCTATTGAAGTCGATATGATTGTCCAGAATATCGGGTCGGACGGCACGACTGATTTCACCTTTACGGTAAAACGAAGAGACTATGACACTGCAAAGGGAATTCTGAGCGGTCTTCTCAAAGACCTAGGTGCGCGGGATGTACTTGGCGATAATGCCATCGTCAAAGTTTCAGTGGTTGGTGTTGGTATGCGATCACACGCAGGCGTGGCGACAAGGATGTTTAACGCGTTAGCTGAGGAAAATATCAACATCCAAATGATTTCGACCTCAGAAATTAAAATATCGGTCGTTATTGCTGAACGGTATTTAGAGTTGGCCGTGCGCTCGATCCACAAGGTCTTTGAGCTCGAGAACGGCGATATAGCCGAGTAGGGATTTCTTTTTCCTGGACTGATTATGCGGTCCTAATAGAACCCATTGTAAATCGCA
>JAKUTI010000268.1 GCA_022448765.1 Pseudomonadales bacterium | reverse complement strand
ACCGACAACATTTGGGTGAAGCAAGCTGGTCTTGGTCCTTCTGTCGCTTGGCATCAAGACGGCACCACGCATTGGGACAACCCTGACCTCGACCGTGGGACCCACGGGTTTAATTTCATGGTGCAGCTTTATGATACGACCCCCGAAAACGCTCTTTGGGTGGTGCCGGGAAGCCATGCTGGGGGAAAAATTGACATCAAGAAAAAGGTTGAAGAGAACGGTTCGGACCAGTTACCCGACGCGGTGCCGATGCTTATGAAAGCGGGCGACGTAGCAATTTGTAATCGTCAGGTTCTGCACGGTTCTTTCGCGAATGCGTCTGCTGCTAGGCGGGCGACCTTTGTGTTTGGGTTTCATCGAAGATCGTCGGTATTAGGCGCGCAGGGATGGGCAAAAAATCCTTATGACGAAGATTACGTGACCACGCGTTGCCGAGTCATTCCCATTGCCGTGGACGCCCGTTCTCAACACTTTGAGGATGAAGATCGCTACGTTTACGAGCCGTTACGACACGAAAGTCACCGGCATTCGACAGAAACCCGAAAAGAGCTAATCGCGAACTACAATTTGTACGACATCGGTCTCTGATCGGCAGTCCGGTGATCGATACGTAGAGAATTGGGAATTAATCGCGTTTCGTGCTCAGCAAATGCTGAGCCGTGGCAGTCTCACGGTTCGACCGAAGCTCGACTTGTGTCTTTTCGGCGAGCCGAGCAGCCCGGTTATTGATCCTCAAGGAAGCGAATCAAAGGCACCCGACTTTTCTCCGGGATCACGGGTAATTCGATAAAAGAAGGTGTCGAAACGGTTTGGTGGATTTTCTGCAGGGCGGCGACAGGGTTTGTTTCGTAAGCGATCCGTGTGCCGGTATTTGGATTACGGTCAAATAGAGGAAAATTGCTGCTAGAAACATCCAATCGAATCCGGTGACCCTTCTTGAAAACGTTACTCGTCGCGCCCAATTGGATGGTGATGGACATGGGTTGGTCGCTGGTGTCATAGGAGCGTCTGAGAATACCGTCGGCGATGTTGTAGGCTGATCCGTCAGGATGAACGTCGACAAGTTTTGCAGTGAAGTCGGTGGACGGGGCATCGGTTGACACGGCGAGAGTCGCGCGAATGTAGCCGGTGACTTCCACGTCTTCGACCAACGGACCTGATGTGTAGGAGAGTACGTCCGGACGCGACTCGATCGAGTTTTGCTGTTGGATCGCTGTCCCTGGACCCATAAACGCACCGCCTCGAGTGGGTACCGGATTTCGAGGGTCGTACGTATATACGTCCGGTGGGCGCGCACCCAAGAGCGGCTCAAGCGCAAGTTGGCCGTTACCGGTTGGTGCGTCGGCATTGCCGTCGCTTTGAAGAAACAACTTGGTGTGTACGGCTCTCGGTAGCGGCCATGTTTGTTCGTCACGCCAGCGGTTTTCGCCCATGACAAATATTTTCACGGGCGCAGACGTAGCTATGTCGCGACCTTTTAGGTGATCGTCAAACCAGTCAAAACTGCTAGCAATCGAGACGAAGCGGAAATTCGTCGTCGTGCCGCCGTCGGGGAGAATTAAGTTCTTGGCGTGGCCCCACGGGCCGATAACAAGCCGCGACTGCGTGGAGATCGAGGCGTCGGGATGACGAACCAGGGCCTTGAAGTCGTCGAGTTGGGTCTGGAGGAATGGGTCATACCAACCCGCGAGTAGTAAAACAGGTGCCCTGGTGGTACTTGCACGCCCGGTACCGTCCACGTGGTGCCAGAAGGCGTCGCGTTGACGGTGGCTTGCCCAATCGTTGTAAAAACCAACATCGGCAACAGATCGATCGTCAGATTCAATGACGGGGAAGCCGTTCGCACCGCGTTCAACGAGCTCGGGGGTAACCTCTTCGAAGGATTCAAAGTGCACCGTGTTGGCCCACCATAGGGCTGATTTAAGCGAAAAAGCGCCGCCACGGTACAAGGTGCGGAAGAAATCTGTACTCGATTCGTAAATGTACATGGCGGAGAGGGCGGGTGACTCATTGTCCGCGATCGCCCATTGGGTGTAACCGAAGTAGGAACCTCCCCAAGTGCCGACCTTCCCGTTGAACCAGGGTTGTTGAGAGAGCCAACGTAACGTTGCCTGCCCGTCGGCACGTTCATGGAGGAACGGGACGTATTCGCCTCCGGACTCGTACCGACCGCGGGTCCCTTGAAGAACGACCGTGAAACCTTGTTCTGCCCAGCCTCGTCCGATCAGGTTTGCGAAGAGTGTTTGTTTGGCGGTTTTCGTATAGTTCAGACGCACGAGGATTGTCGGACGACGTGCGCTCGCGCGAATTGGGTGATACACGTCCGCAACAAGCCGTACACCGTCGGCGGTCTCGAATGATTGCCCGTTTTCCGCCCGCACTGCGTGTAACGGAGCTCGATCGGCAATCTTCCAGACGAAAAATGCGGGTGCCGCAAGGTAGCTGACCCAAACAACGTAGGAGACGATCGCAGCCAACGAAATCGTGGTCCAAGCGATTCGGCGAAATCGGCGTCGTTGGGAGATAAGTGACGGAGTAAGTTGACTCTCCTCAAGCAACCGGGTTCGAAAACCCCAAGCAATACAATAACTTGCTAATACCCAATGGAAGAAGATGGGGATAGAGCCGCCAGTCCAGCGTTCTAACGGATAAAGACCCATTCGAACCGCATAGCGAGTCAACATAACTAACAGGTAGATCGCCCCGAAGACCAGTAACGCCTTGGCGAACCGTCGACCCCGCCGAGTAAAAAAGCCAGAGGCTTGCGTGAAATTTACGTTAACCCAGGTTTGTAGTCCGAGAATCGTCAATTGAAAGAAAAGAAGCTGCGGGTAATCGATAACGCCTGAATACCATTCTGACGACGGTGGTAGAAAGTCCGCGCCGCCAAACTGAACGAGCATCTGTCCGACGTCGCGCGCGAGAAAGAGCAACTGCAAGAACCAAAGTAGCGGGACGATCATTCGTTCGTTGAGGCTCGGCATGGCTAGTGAAAGGGACGTCCTACCTGTCAGTCGTGTTCGCTAGAGCCGAACAAGTCGGGTTTGTAGCGAAT
>JAKUTI010000267.1 GCA_022448765.1 Pseudomonadales bacterium | reverse complement strand
TCAACACCCGTCATTGAGGGTGGTTTGCTTATTGTAAATGTTGGCGCACCAGGTGGACCGACAGTCGTCGGGTTTTCGCTTGAGACCGGAGATGAGGTGTGGCGTGCAGGAGACAGGTGGGGCGCAAGTTATGCATCCCCCGTCCCCGCAACAATTCATGGTGAGCGCCGGGTATTTGTTTTCGCTGGTGGAGAGTCGCAGCCTCCAAGCGGGGGTCTTCTTGTTTTGAATCCGGTAGATGGCGAAATAGATTTTGAATTTCCATGGCGGAGTCGAACGTATGAGTCGGTTAATGCATCGTGTCCCGTGGTGTTCGACAATAATGTGTTTATTTCAGCGAGCTATCGAACCGGTGGAGCGCTGCTAGGTGTATCGCCTGATTTTCAATATACGTTGAATTGGACCACTCCTGAGTTTGCGCTCCATTTCAATACGCCGATATACGAGGACGGGTATTTGTACGGTTTTGACGGCCGCAATATGGGGGACGCATCGTTAGCCTGTCTTGATGTCGCCAATGGCGAAATTGTCTGGCGTGCCTCACCAGAATGGACTGAGTCGTTTGAGGTCAATGGTCAACAACAGGAGCAACGGATGGGGACCGCACGGGGTTCACTGTTGGCGGCCGATGGAGATTTTCTGTGTCTCGGGGAACTGGGTCATTTGTTGTGGCTGCGTTTAGGTCCCAGTGGGTTTGAGGAAATATCGCGGGTGTGGCTATTTGCGGCGCGAGAATCCTGGAATTTACCAGTACTATCCCATGGCCTTTTGTACGTAACGCAGAATACCCGCGATCTGTTGACCGGGGCTGAACCCCGTTTGTTGTGCTACGACCTTCGTGCGTAGGCCGATTAGTTGAGCGAGGAAAGTGCCTGACTTTGACCAAATTATCGGTAGAGACCAATTGGTGCTGGTCCGTCAGCGGGCTCAAGAGAAGTTAGGTCTTTTGTATGACGACACGCTCCCATCTCGCATGGCGGCTCACATAATTTCTCAAGTTCATTCAGGGGCCGTTGGGGGAGGTATTACACATGCCGAACTCATCAAAGGTGCCGGCTTGCCATCCTGGGTTGCCCACCGTGGTTTACTTGAGCACTTACTGGCACTGGTTTCCGTTGACAGCTACGAGCGAGAAGGGTTGCTGTTGGCGGCTCTAGTTCATTCGCGAAGAGACGAAGAACATCCGACCAAAGAATTCTGTGTTTTTCTGAACGACGTCGGATTGGTGTCGTCGGCGGGTTCGAGAGAAGATTGCGTAGAACTCTGGGATCACCACTGGAAACTGATTATCAGTCGCTATGACAGAGGTGAGTAAGTTCGTACGGTTCTCGGCGATCGACTCCGGTTCCACCGGCACTCTTGGACATGGCTGGTGCGACGGTCTGTTTGGGCGCTTTCGGAGCCGTCATTCGACCGGTAAAGGCCTCAACCCAGTAGGGCTAATAGCGTGCCCGCCGCTGCTGCGCTCCCGATGACACCCGCGACGTTCGGCCCCATGGCGTGCATCAACAGATAGTTGGTGGGATTGTATTCCTGGCCCACCCGGTTCACCACACGCGCGGCCATGGGAACCGCAGAGACGCCTGCCGCGCCGATCAGCGGATTCATGGGTTCGCTGGTGATCCTATTCAGTAGCTTGGCCAACAAGACGCCGGCGGCTGTGCCAAGACAGAACGCCACTAAGCCGAGTGCGAGGATGCCGAGCGTTTCAATTTGCAGAAAAACTTCTGCGCCGAGCCTACTGCCGACCGCCAACCCCAACAGGATCGTGACGATATTGATTAACTCATTCTTGGCCGTGCCCGCGAGTCGGTCGACGACCCCGGACTCGTTAATGAGATTGCCGAACATCCGCGCTCCGATCACGGCCGTCGCATCAGGCAGTAACAGCAGACACAGCCCCAATACCACTAGCGGGAAGACGATCTTTTCGATACGCCGTACGGGGCGGAGTTGCTTCATGTCGATCCGGCGCTCGGCTTCTGTGGTGAGGGCGCGCATGATCGGAGGTTGGATGAGGGGCACCAGCGCCATGTACGAGTAGGCCGCCACCGCGATCGGGCCGAGAAGGTGTTCTGAGAGTCGGGATGCCAGAAAAATCGCCGTTGGGCCATCGGCGCCGCCGATAATCCCGATGGCGGCTGCGTCCTGCACCGAGAACGAGATTCCTGGCACATATTCCGAGAGCAACAACGCTCCGGTGAGCGTGCCAAAGATCCCGAATTGGGCCGCTGCCCCCAACAAAGCCGTCTTTGGATTGGCCAGCAGAGGGCCGAAGTCGGTCATGGCTCCGACTCCCATGAAGATCAGCAATGGAAATAACCCGTTGGAGACGCCGAGGTTGTACACGATGCCGAGAAAGCCGTCGGGATCGGAAATTCCAGCCAGTGGCACGTTAGCGAGCAGACCTCCAAATCCGATCGGGATGAGTAACAGCGGCTCGAAGTCTCTTTTAATTGCGAGGTAGATCAGCGTCAGGCATACGCCGATCATGACTAGGTGGCCGAGCGTCAGATTGGCGGCTCCGGTAGCGTTGATGAGCTGGGCGAGACTGTCCACAATTATTCGACCACCACCAAGAGATCGCCAGCGGCGACCGACGTGTCAGTGGTGACTGCGAGTTGGGCGACGGTGCCCCCGATCGGCGACTTCACCTCAATTTCCATCTTCAGCGCTTCAAGAATAAGGAGTGTATCGCCGGCATTGACCGTGTCACCTTCGTTTACTGATACCCGAACCACTTTGCCCGGTAGCTCGGCCCTGACATCAGTGGTGGCTACGGACGGCGTCGGGGCCGTTTGTTTTGCGCTGGGCTCATTGGTCTCGGCGACGTCGACCGCGAAATCATGGCCATTGATCGTGGCCCTACCACCGTCGAGGACCACATTGTACGTCCGGTCATCCACGGTCACCGCGTAGCTGTTCGACTCGACTGACGTGGACGTCTCGGTGGAATCCGGAAGGTTCTTGCGGACAGAGACCTCGCCGTTGCCTTTGAGAAATGCAATACCCTTGTCGAGCAAGCTGGCGGCGATAAAGATGTTTTCGTCGGTCACCGGCAGGTGCGCG
>JAKUTI010000266.1 GCA_022448765.1 Pseudomonadales bacterium | reverse complement strand
CGCTGATATTCGGAAGCTTGATGATGTTGGCATCGGACCGCTGGGTTAACCGCCCCAGCTCGGCCAGTGCATCATTCAATCGCTGCTCGGGACGTAACAGTTCAGGAAATGTCGAAAGTATTCGGCCCGCCAACGAAATGTCGCGCGTTTCGACAACTATGCCGGCAGCATCCGTAAATGTTTTGATGATCGGCAGCAAAGAAAACGTCGCGAGACGCGGCGCTTCATCGGTCTGAGTATAAATAATCTTGGGTACTTCGCTCAAAACAACTTCCTACCGTTTTAATCCCGCGAAGGCATAGCCATGCAGCGGGTTCGGCGATCGATCTGGCCGAGGTGGTCATCGATTCACACGAGCGCTAAGGCTACCACACGAACATCAACCGTTTGACCAAGGATACAAGTTATAACTCCCAGCCCGATCGCCGTTCACGATCGTCTTGCGTCGACTCGACCCACCTGGACTGTTCCAAACCCCGTTCCTTCTTCCAAAAAACGGCCTCTGTTTTTAGATAATCCATGATGCATTCGCACGCGGCAAAGGCATCAGGACGGTGTTTCGAGCCGACCATCACCAAAACGATTTGATCACTTGGGTTTAACAACCCCACTCGATGAATAATTAACACGTCAAGTAGGGCCCATTGCTTGATAGCGTATTCGCCGATTCTCTGAATACTTGATTCAGTCATGCCTGGGTAGTGCTCTAGCTCCAACCCTTGGACTTCTCGGTCTTCAAATTGGTCGCGGACGAGACCCGCGAAGGCGACGATCGCGCCCCCATCGCCACCCATACGCTCCCGGCACTTGGACCACTCCGCGTCGATAGAAAAGTCCATTTCCTGAACACGTATCTCTAGCATCTCATCCGCCCGTGATTGGCGGCATAAAAGCCACTTCGTCGCCATCGTTCAAATTCTTTTCCACACTCAGAATCACTTGATTCAACGCTACTTTGACTTCACCCTCATCGATCGCGGCAATCGCGTCGGAGCTTAAATGATCTGTAAGAGCATTCCTTACATCGCCCGACCGAGAACCTTGCGGTAAGTCAATTTCAATCATGTCCATGCAGGTAATTTCGCGGAGCGACGCAAAAAAACGCACAGTGACCCTCAAGACCGATTCCAAGTCCCAGACTTTCCACCTGATTTCGAACAAAGCATAAGCTCGTCGATGCGAATTTTTCGGTCGACGGCTTTGCACATGTCGTAAATTGTCAATGCTGCGACACTAGCAGCCGTGAGCGCTTCCATCTCGACGCCCGTTGGCCCAATCACTTTGCAAAGAGACAGAACCTTGAGTTTTTCTCCATTCAAGCGCTCAAAATCAATCGAGACTTTCGTGATCGCGAGTGGATGACATAACGGTATCAACTCGCTCGTTTTCTTTGCTCCCAAAATACCGGCAACGCGAGCAACCGATAGGACATCGCCTTTCGGGAGTTCCCCTGCAAACAGAAGATCCATGGTATGTGGATCCATACTGACCATGGCTTGCGCCGTCGCTATGCGTTCTGACGCTGGTTTCTCAGACACGTCGACCATTGTCGCGCCGCCTTTCGAGTCAATGTGCGTTAATTGAGCCATCGTGGCGAGGATTAAAGCCAACCCTCTCGTTATAAGCAACTTAACCAGTACAATGCCTTTCACTTGCCGCCGGAACGAACGCATTGACTCATCCGACTCCTAAATCGACGGTCGTTGTCGGTCTTTCTGGTGGGGTCGACTCGGCAGTCGCGGCCAAACTTTTATGCGACCAAGGCCACACCGTCAAGGGCGTTTTCATGAAGAACTGGGAAGAAGATGACGGTACGGAGTTGTGTACTGCCCCGAGGGACTTTGACGACGCCAGGCAGGTTGCCGACGCGATTGGCATAGAGCTACTCACAGCCAATTTTTCTGCCGAATATTGGGAACGTGTTTTCGAAGAATTTCTTAGTGAATATCAAAACGGCCGAACGCCCAACCCGGACATACTCTGCAACCGCGAAATCAAATTCGACCTGTTTATTCGATACGCCAAGCAAATCGGGGCGGACAGGGTAGCGACTGGGCATTACGCGGATTTGACGTCCAGAGATGGGCTTTATGAGTTACATAAAGCAAAGGATCTCAGCAAGGACCAAACCTATTTCCTACAAGCCGTTCCCAAAGACTGTTTTGCCCACGTGTTGTTTCCGTTGTCCCATCTGAAGAAAAAAGACGTCCGCCAAATTGCTAAAGACGCCGGATTTGACGTGCACCAAAAAAAGGACAGCACTGGTATTTCCATCATCGGCGAAAGACGATTTAACGAGTTTCTATGCCGATATTTAAAAAGCGAGCCCGGGCCGATCGTTGACAAACTTGGAAACGAAATTGGACAACACGCGGGGCTTGCTTTTTTCACCCTTGGCCAGCGACAAGGGCTCGGCATCGGTGGTCTTAGCGGTGCGGACCCTAGGCCCTGGTACGTGATGAAAAAGCTTCTGGCAACAAACACGCTCGTCGTTACACAACTCGAAGCTGATCTCGTGACGAATCGCCTGATCGCGACCAACGCTAATTGGCTAGTTGACTCGCCAGAAACCAAATCCAACTGCATGGCGAAAACGCGTTATGGGCAGACCGATCAAAAGTGTCAATTCCTTATTCAGGGAACGCGGCTCGAGGTCACGTTCGACATGCCTCAGCGAGCCGTAACCCCCGGTCAACACATCGCGTTTTATCAGGGGACCAGGTGTTTGGGTGGAGCGCAGATCGAGTCCACTATGGAAGGCACTACCGCATATGCATAAGATGCAGATGAGTTCGCCGCGCGGCGCACACAAGAGCAAGGTACCGGGGTCGATATGACACTTGAGTCACTGACGGCAATTTCTCCTCTGGATGGCCGCTACCGCTCGCGCACCGGTGATCTATCGAACTTAGTCAGCGAGTTCGCACTGATCCGCCTGCGCGTCGAAGTCATGGTCAAATGGTTCGTATATCTCACAAATACGCCAGCCATCGACAACGCAGCCAAACTCCAAGCATCGAATGAAACGGCGTGTCACGACGTCTGGCGCAACTTCAATATCGACGATGCTCGT
>JAKUTI010000265.1 GCA_022448765.1 Pseudomonadales bacterium | reverse complement strand
GGACGTGACAGGGTTGCGCGGCGCTTCGCCAATCTGGAAACAGTTCATGGAAGCGGCACATTTGGGCCTACAGGTCCGAACTTGGCCCCGCCCACCAACAATAGTTATTCAGGAAGTTGATCGTATTTCGGGGTTACTTCCGACACCGTTCACCCCGGAGACGATCGAAGAAGAGTTTGTTGCTGGGGCTGAGCCAACGCAAAGAGATCCCGTACATCAGCCTTTCCGGGTGCACATTCCGACGGGACTCTTGGCTACCCCGGAGGCTCCGTTAGAACAAGTGGAAGAGCGGGTTTATGTTGTCCTTCCGACCGAAGCAGAAACTTGGCAACGGAACCTTGAGCCGGAGGCTCCTTTGCGGCTTCCCCCTGATGCGTTCGTTGCGACGACCAAGGCAACAGCGGGGAACACCGGAGCATTGATTGAACAACCAACGGAAAATGAACCAGTTCGCAGCATTCTTGAGGTGCGCGGTGCTGCGAACGTACCCCAATTTGTGTCATCCGAACTGCATTATGGGGTGGGGTTAGCGCCAACCAATTGGACGCGGATCGGCGAACTCACGACGAAGCCGAGCGAGGAAGGATCGCTAGGCGCGATCGACACGATTCAACTGGATGATGGCCCGTACACACTTCGGTTGACAGTCCGATCTGTCACGGGTGGCGAGATTGTATACCGACGATTTGTCGTCGATAACACGGCGCCGCAAGTAAAGGTTCGAGGCTTAGGACTGGCAGCGAAATTGGCATCAGGCAAAGTAATGCTCGGAGCGGATGTTACGGACGCCAATGGGGTAGCGGAGGTGAGCTTCGAGGTGGATGGCGAGACCATTGGCGTCGACCGGCGAGCGCCCTTTGAAGCAGCATGGGCACCTGAGCCCGGCGAGCATGTTCTGCTCGTTAGCGCGACGGATCGAGCCGGAAACGTCGCCGAGACGCTCCCCGTCACGTTTAGGAGCGGCTGACGTTGTACTGGCTGTGGACGACCTTCAATTGAGACGTGGCAGAGCGCATGTAGAATGCGTACGACGTCTTCCTGTCGGTAGCACACGACAGCCTCTGCCTTGGAGTGGAACCATACGGAAGAGCACGGAGCGTAAAAGCAGTATCCGTTGGTCCAATGGTGACCCGCGGTGAGCAGCCTACGGCAATACCGTCTGTTCTTGACCTTACTGGTTGTGCCGGTACTGGTGATAGTGCTGGTGGTAGCTGTGGTTGTGGCTATTTCTGGTTCCGGAGAGGAGGAGACGTCGGTTGCTTCCTCAACCGGTGCTGAGCGCCAAACAACCACTGCGCCAAATACGACGACGAACCCGCCGGCCCCCGCGATAAAGCCAGCAGTGACGTTCAAGGTCCCACCAACACAAACACCGATTCTTGAGCCAACCCCCGCCGTGACTTCGGCACTTAAGACAGAAGCGACACCGACTGCTGCGCCTGTCCCCACAGCCACACCAAGGCCCGAGGGGCCGGTTGACTATGAAGTGAAACAGACAGACACCCTATTCACCATTGCCGTGCAGTTTGGTGTCTCAGTGGCAGACCTTGTGGAGTTCAATGACCTGCCGGATGAAAACTTCATCTTCGTGGGGCAGGTTCTTCAAGTTCCAACCGATCCCGCTCAGATTATTGAACGTCGGGAGTCCAAGCCAAGGCCCACCACCGGTGTGGTCATCCCGGCCGAAGGGCTCAATGTTCGCGATGAGCCCAACCTGGAGACGAGCGTGGTCGAGTATGTCGCTGGTGGGGGCACCGAGCTTGCGCTCACAGGCGTGAAGGAAGAAGACGATGAGGGCAACATCTGGAGGGAGGTTGAGGACGGCAATTGGGTTATGGAACGGCACCTTGAACTTGGGGTAAAGGCGGCGCCAACACCGGTTGTAACGGAGACGGTAACCCCCACCGTAACCCCGACTGCTACTGATGGTGAGGTCACACCCACGCCAACTGTGGTCCCAACTGCTACGGGGACGGCCACGCCATCGACTGTGGCCAGTCCCATTATTGTAGCTACGGTGACTAACGCGCCAGGCGGCCTTAATATTCGTAAAACGGCAAATCAAACTGGTGAGGTCGCGTACGTTGCTGCGGAGAACACCGAACTTGAATTGTCAGGCGAAACGTCTAACGTCGATGGTGTGGTCTGGTGGCAGCTTGTTGATGGCAATTGGGTGCAGGGGCAGTTCCTGAAATTCGGCTAACGTCGGAGTACGGCTAGCGTGGCGACAAGCTCTGCTCCATAAAGGTGATGGAGGCCTCCGCGTGGAATTCGTGGCCTCCATCGAACTCGTCGCGCTCTAACCGTTCTGCTGATCCTGCTGCCGCGTAAATTTCCATCAGGTGGGAATAGGCACCCCTGGAGGCTTCAATCGGAAATCCACGATCTGCGCGACCAGCCTCAATCAGGAGCGGACGGGGCGCAATAAGCCCGTGCAGATCAGCAACATCGGCATAACGATAGATGCCGGGCAGAAACTGTGAGCCGCAAAAATTCCCAGTGTTGAGAGCGTAGGCTGTGAACGTCGTTAGGTAGCCGCTGACAACTGCCGCACGAATCCGTTTGTCGAGGGCCGCGAGATACATGGTGCGAGTTCCTCCAAACGAAAGGCCTGCACAGCCGATCCGGTTCCCATCGACCCCAGGCCAGTCTGCGAGGATCTCAAGCCCACGTCGATCATCTTGAATGTTGAGTGCAAGCAGATTCATTCCGAACAACGCGGCGCGTAGGAAGTTCACATTGCAGGCATCACGCTGGCCATACCGATGGAAATCGGTGGCGCGCTCACCGAAGCCGATCGCGTCGGGCGCCAGCACGACGAACCCTCGTTCGGCATAGCGTCGGGCAAAGCTCCGATAAATGTTCGGCTCGTTGCTGCGGGACACCAGCTGGTCTTTCCCATCGCCATGGCCGTGGAAAGCCAGCACCCCGGGTACAGGTGCCTCTGGTGTCGCGGATGTCGGCACGAGCAGCCATGCCGGCACCATGACGTTAGGGGACGTCTCGTAGAGGAGCTTGTGTTGGAGGTAGGACCCGCAATCCGTGGTGTCAATGACGGTCGGAGGAGTCGTGGTTACAGGTGGCAAAGCTCCGAGCAGTGTTTCGACTTGATGGACGAGTGCAGCACGCCCCC
>JAKUTI010000264.1 GCA_022448765.1 Pseudomonadales bacterium | reverse complement strand
AACTAGCGGTGGAATTTTTTTGATACCCATTTTGGTAAGACCCGTGATGGGGGCGAAGTCCTTGAGGTGGTTGCAGTTGTAGTAATGACCGTCTTCGGTCCCGAGGTGCCCTAAACCGTCAATCTGCGATCCAATGCCAAACCAACCTTGAAACACGTCGTCGTTATAACTGGCTCCAGGGAAAGGAATCCGTCCCCCTTGCTGGTTGGGCTGCACCACCTGCAATGACAACGAGCGGGGCGGGAACGCGGGGGTCGTGGAATCGATCGTGATACCGAGGCTGTACGTACGCCCCGTGGTCACCAATTTTGAAGCCTCTGCCACACTCTCTGGCGTAATTAAGTTGGCACTTCCGATTTCGTCGTCCGCGCCCCAGCGAGATGGCTCACACTGTTCGTGAGCATTGGCGAAGGCGACTTGGCCTGCCAACAGCACCAGCATTGAAAAGACCGTGTTGTATCGATTCATCGTTTTCCCCGAAGTGGCGTTTCGTTCAACTTTAACCTACTCAAGACCCTAGATTCACGACGCCACGTAAACAACGCCGCCCGCGAAAGACTTACGCGTCAATTTTCCTGACTCGACGACAAATCGACCCAAGAGTACGCTTAGCAGATCGCAAACCGATCGGGTGAACCGAGATGAGTGAATCTAACCAACCGAATCGAAGAGAATTTCTTCGATGGACCGCCCTCACAGGAGCGGCCGCGAGTCTTGCAACTCACGCATCGAACACGCCCCCCAACAACGGTCCCAACGAAGTACAAAGCTACCGCAGGCTGGGACGTACCAACCTTCAAATTTCGGATATCTCTTTTGGCTCGGCCGCATTGAGACCCGGCCAAGAAGACCTCGTGCGTCACGCGGTTGATCGTGGGATCAATTACTTCGATTCCGCCTACGGATATACCCGCGGCGCGGCAGAGAAGGTACTCGGCAATGTCTTTCAAGGAATGCGCGATAAAGTAGTTCTGGTCTCCAAAGTCGAAGGCAAGGCCGATTGGTCAAAACAGCAAATGATGGCCCACCTCGACGAATCGTTGACCCGGCTAAAAACGGATTACGTCGACGTCTACATGGCGCATGCGGTGAACGACGTCAACCGCCTGAAAAGTCCAGAGTGGCACGAGTTTGCTGAACTAGCGAAGAAACAAGGAAAGATCCGTTTTGTCGGCATGTCCGGCCACGCCGGCTATTTAGTGAATTGCCTTGATTACGCCCTCGACAGGGACATGGTCGACGTAATTTTGGTTGCCTACAACTTCAACCAGGATCCCGAATTCCTTTCCAAACTCACACGTTCCGTCAACTGGATTGCCAAACAACCTGATTTGCCGCGGGTCTTAAAAAAGGCAAAGGAGCTCGACGTCGGGACCGTGGTCATGAAGACGCTGCACGGGGCACGGCTGAACGACATGCGACCCTACGAAACCCAAGGCACGACTTTTGCGCAGGCAGCTTTTCGCTGGGTTTTATCAAACGCCGATGTCGATGCCTTGGGCATCACCATGCGCGTTCGGGAGCGAATTGACGAGTACCTGGGGGCATCGGGGTCCCACGAACTCGCGCTCGGCGATCTTGAACTTCTTCAACGCTACGCCAAATTGAATGGCTCCAGTTATTGCCGGCACGCCTGCAACGATTGCAGCGGCGCATGCCCGTTCGGCGTCGACATCGCCGACGTGTTGCGCACGCGCATGTACGCCACAGACTATCAAGACGTCGAACTCGCACGAGACGAGTACGCCAAAATAGAAACCAACGCGTCGGCATGTCTCAATTGTTCGGGGGAACCATGTCGGAATGCGTGCTCGCATGGCATCAAGATTGATGAATTTTGCGCACCAACCCACCGGATGCTCGCTTAGTGGCTCGAGGTCTTCTTTACGAGTGTTTCAGCGGAATATCCGGGGACATGCACATCGGTGCCCTCATCGATATCGGGGTACCGCACGAGTACTTTTGCCAAGAACTGGATCGCCTGCATCTTGGCAGTGAATTTCAATTAACAGCCAAGCGCGGAAGCAAAATGGGTATCACGGGGACCCACGCCGCCGTGGTTGTCGACACTTCCAACGAACCCGAGCATCGACACCTACCAACGATCTTAAATATGATCGATGCCGCCCATTATTCTGACCACGTGACCAAATTAGCGACCGACATTTTCACGAACATCGCAGTCGCCGAGGGCGCAATCCACGGAATCGAGCCAGACCAAGTGCACTTTCATGAAGTGGGAGCAACCGACTCGATCGTTGACATCGTCTCGGCCGCCATCGGCATCGACTATCTGGATCCAAGCTCAGTCTATTGTGGAGTTGTCGAACTCGGGAGTGGCACAGTCCGATGCGCTCACGGCGTCATGCCCGTGCCCGCGCCTGCCACCGCTGAAATTCTAAAGGGCGTCCCAACGAGCCGCGGCCGGGTGTCATCCGAAGCGACCACGCCGACCGGCGCAGCAATCCTCAAGACCGTGGTCGACGATTTCGAAACGCCCGCGATATTCTCAACGACGGACATCGGTTATGGAATCGGCGTTAAGGACTTTGGCGTACCCAACGTCCTGCGTCTGAGTTTGGGCGAGATCGAAACGACACTCGAAAGCGAAACCAATCTCGAAATCGAGTGCAACATTGACGACATGAACCCCGAAGCGTACCAGCCGCTCATGGACGCTCTGTTTCTCGCCGGGGCAAAAGACGTTTTCTTCACACCAATGATCATGAAGAAGTCGAGGCCTGGTACCCGGGTCTCAGTGCTTGTCGCTCCCGCCGACAAAGACGCCGTCATAAGCCGTTTGTTCGCGGGATCGACGACGCTCGGCGTGCGGATTCATCCGGTCACGAAACACATGCTTCCGCGCGAAGAACGCGTTCTTGAAACCGCATTGGGACCCGTTCGCGTCAAGATTTCGCGGATGCCAGACGGTGGCATCCGTTGGAAATCCGAACACGATGACATCCAAGCACTCGCAACTGAACATCAGCAAGATTACCTCGCAACGAAGCGGCGGGTCGACGCGGATATCGAAAAGCAGCTTGCATCATGAGCGAAATGAAAGATCACTTAAATGCCTATCGAGACGGGAACGCGACCCTGGAAGAAACTGTCAACGCGATTAACGAATCGTTTTTTCA
>JAKUTI010000263.1 GCA_022448765.1 Pseudomonadales bacterium | reverse complement strand
AGAACGCTGTGGGTTGCGACTGGTGCCCCCCAGTCATGCCCGACAATGATCGCTTTATCGACGCCGACTGCATCGAGGATGCCGACCATGTCCGCTGCCAGTTCAACGACGTTGTAAGCATCGATATTTTCGGGTGCATCGGTTTGTCCGTACCCGCGCATTTCCGGTACCACCACGCGGTAGCCGGCCGCAGCGAGTGCGGGAATCTGGTGTCGCCACGAGTACCAGGACTCGGGCCAACCGTGAGCAAACAACACGAGCGGGCCATCAGTCCCCGCCTCCGCGATACGCATGCGAATCCCGTTTGTTTCGATGAAACGAAATTCGACACCATGCAACGATTGTTCGACCATCTCTTTACCCTCTGTTCGTCGCTCCGATTGCGTTGTCGCTGCTTGCTCCGTGCAATTCGAACCCGTCAATCCGAAGATCGCCAGTATCACCCATTTCCGTTGCATATAAACTTTCAATTTGAGACAACGATTGCATGGTATCTCTTGTCACGTACCTAGGGACGAGGGAACACGCAGACAATGTGGCCCGAACGTTTCAAGAGGCCGCGCCTGTGTCATGAATATTGTCTATAAGAGTTATAAAATATTGATAAATATGAATAATATTTTCATGTTACGCCGGAAATAGGGGCGCGATGTCGACGAAATATCGAGTGTCGGATGTGAATCGAGGGAGATCTTCATGATAGTGACGGACGTTAAAACCATGGTGGTGGAGGCCGAAAAACCGTACATCGGTGGTAAATATTTCTTATTCCTTGAACTCTTAACCGACGAAGGCATCGTAGGAATCGGCGAGCGCATCGCGGGGAGCTCCTACTCCAATCGGCTTAGCGACCTCAAATCGCAAGTCAATCTCATCGAAGAATTTGTCGGGCAATTTGTCGTCGGTCAGAACCCACTCAACATCGAGCTAATCTGGGACAAGATGTACGGGACACATCACGACCTGCGGCATCCGAGTTTGTACGGAACCCCGGTGATCAGCGCGATCGACATGGCGCTGTGGGACATCGCGGGTAAGGTGGCCAATCAACCGATCTACAACTTGTTGGGTGGCCAATACCACGAAAAGCTACGTGCCTACGCTTACATGCCGAGCGCTGACCTCGACAAACACCCCGAGAAAGCTGGTGAAGTTGCGGTGCAACTGTTGGAAGAAGGTAACTCGGCGTGCAAGATTGACCCGTTTATGCCGTTGCATCCGATACGCGATATCCCACTCGCGCAGATCGAGCATGCCGGCAAGATTTTCGAGAGCATTCGTAATGCGGTCGGCAATCGGCTTGAAGTCGGGATTGGGACGCACGGCCAAATGCCCACGTACAGCGCTATTCGTGTTGCCAACTACTTGGAGCCCTATCACCCATTCTGGTTCGAGGAACCGGTGATGCCGGAGAACGTTGATGAGATGGCGCGAGTAGCCGCACACACCAGCATTCCTATCGCGACGGGTGAGCGCTTGGTCACGAAATACGAATTCGCCGAGGTGCTCAAAAAACAAGCGGCGCAAATCTTACAACTCGACGTCGGCCAATGTGGTGGGATCACGGAAGCGAAGAAGATCGCGAGCATGGCGGAAGCCCATTACGCCATGATTGCGCCGCACATGTACTGCGGTCCCGTGGCTGCAGCCGCTGCCATCCAGATCGATACCTGTTCGCCCAATTTTCTTATCCAGGAAGCCAACCAAGGGCCACTCCACAAGAAAATATTTAAAGAACCCCTAGCCTTCGAAAACGGATTCATCGTCCCGCCTACCGGTCCCGGTCTGGGGGTGGAGTTCGACGAGGACGTATTGAACGCCCACCTCGTCTCGTGATGGCGTGACCACGTGCCAGTCACTATGAAGTTCTCAGTCCTTGTTACGGCGTGCTTGTATGCGGCACCGATGATCGCTGAAACGTTCGAACAGCGGGTCGTCGAGGTGCTGAAGGCCACGCCGCTCGTCGATGGTCACAACGACATTCCGTGGGCATTTCGTAAACGCGTCAACAACCGACTCGACCGTCTTGATCTATCGGATGACTTGAGCCGCGTCGAACCGCCGACACACACCGATATTCCGCGTTTAGTCAAAGGCCAGGTGGGTGGTCAGTTCTGGTCCGTGTATGTGCCAATCAGGGAATACGGTGGTGGATCGGAGCACACGCAGTTAGTTATCGAACAGATCGACTTTGTGCACCGGTTGGTTGACCGTTACCCCGAGACATTTGAGCTTGCTTATACAGCTTCAGATGTTCGTCGTATTCATGCCGGCGGGAAAATTGCTTCGTTGATCGGATTGGAAGGTGGCCACGCGATCAATGACTCGTTGGCGGTGTTGCGTCGCATGTATCAGTTGGGCGCACGCTACATGACATTGACGCACACGAAAGGACTACGGTGGGCCGATTCCGCGACAGACATAGTGCGGCATAACGGTCTCACATCGTTTGGGGAGGCCGTGGTGCGTGAAATGAATCGGCTGGGCATGTTGGTGGATCTATCTCACACGTCGGCCGATACCATGCGCGATGCAATGAGGGTGAGCGAAGCGCCGATTATTTTTTCTCACTCGTCTGCCTATACGCTAGTGCCTCACCCACGCAATGTACCCGATGACGTTCTGGAGCTTGTCAGCGAAAACCAAGGCGTCGTGATGGTGACCTTTTATCCATCCTATGTTTCTGAGCGAGTGAGACGTTATGGCCTCGATGCGATGGCTGAACGTCAGCGCTTGCAGACTGAATTTTCGGAGGAAGAGGCGAGCAGACGGTTAAACGAATGGCAACAAGCCAACCCCGCGCCAAGACCGACGCTGGCTCAGGTAGCCGACCACATTGATCACATTCACGATGTTGTGGGGATCGATCACATCGGCATCGGTGCCGATTATGACGGTATGCCGCCAGGACCGATCGGTCTCGAAGATGTATCGAAGTATCCAGCACTTTTTGTCGAGTTGCTAAAGCGCGGTTACAGCGATGATGATATTGCAAAGATAGCTGGCGGAAATATCTTGCGAGTGATGCAAGACGTCGAGTTAGTGGCCAAGCGTATCGCCAAGCGCCGATTACCCTCGATGATTACGATTGAGGAGGTCGATTAATGCTTCGGCGTTTGGTAGGTTTTGCGACGGATTTTCTGG
>JAKUTI010000262.1 GCA_022448765.1 Pseudomonadales bacterium | reverse complement strand
AAGAATCGTAACCGGCCCATCATTTTCTAGCGTAACCTGCATATCCCGACCAAACGATCCCGTTTCAACTTGATCAGTTATGCGGCGCAACGCCGTGACATAGTGCTCGTAAAGTTGTTCGGCTTCGTCAGAATCTGCGGCTGCGCTATAACTGGGCCGACTACCGCGAGTCGTCTCTGCTGCAAGCGTAAATTGAGACACCACCAATAAACTTCCGCCAACATCGAGTACCGACCGGTTCATGATTTTATTTTCGTCATCAAATATGCGGATTGAGAGAGTCTTACGCGCCATCCATTCAGCCGTATCTTTCGCGTCACCGCGGACGACGCCTAGAAAAATCAATAATCCCGACCCGATTTCGGCGACGACGTCGCCCGCTATAATGACCCGAGCCTTGGTCACCCGTTGAAGTAGCGCTTTCAATCGTCCGGCCAATTCAGAATTTCGCTTAAAATAGCATCCATGGGCTCAATCCCTCGACAACAACGCCGGGCAGTCTCGCTCATTTCGGGGGGACTCGACTCGATGCTCGCCACTCGTGTCATACAAGGGCACGGCGTTCATGTCGAAGGAGTCAACTTTTTTACGGGCTTTTGCGTGGAAGGACATACCCATGCCATTCGCAATCGTAAACACGAAAAGCCGAAACGTAACAACGCCCTGTGGGTGGCAGAACAACTCGGGATCAAACTGCACATCATCGATATCTCCGAAGATTACAAAGACATCGTTTTGAATCCCCGGCATGGGTACGGTCAAAATCTTAACCCCTGTCTAGACTGCAAAATCTTCATGGTGGGTAAAGCCCTAGAACTCGGTTTGATAGATGACTTGGATTTCGATTTCGTTATAACAGGCGAAGTAATCGGCCAACGACCCAAATCCCAACGACGGGAAACGATGCCGGTCATTGCCAGAGAATCGGGTGCTAACGACAGACTTCTTCGACCTCTGTCCGCACTCCACTTACCGCCAACCCTTCCCGAACGAGAAGGTTGGGTCAATCGCGAACAATTATTCGGATTTCACGGACGCAATCGGAAGCCCCAAATGGCACTCGCGGAAAAATTCGGGTTTAGCGACTACGCCCAACCCGCGGGCGGGTGCTGTTTTCTCACCGACGAAACCTATTCCAACAAACTCCGCGATCTCTGGGACGCTAGAGATTCCAGGGACTATCAATTGGACGACATTATGCTACTCAAAATCGGTCGGCATATACGTCCCAAACCGCACTTCAAATTAATTATCGGTCGTGAAGAAGGCGAAAACCGATTCCTAGCTGGTTATCGAAAACGCTTCACGCACCTCTCCGTCACCGACCATCCAGGGCCGCTCGCGCTGATCGACGGTAATCTGGACACAACGGACACCCAGCTCGCGGCTCGGATTGTGGCCAGATACAGTCAAGGACGGGATGCCGACAAGGTGTTAGTCACTGTATCCTCAGCGAGTGGCGTAAGCCAAGATATTGAGGTAGTCCCGATGGCACCGCACCAACTAGAACCCAGTTGGCATGTCGGATCATAATCAAACCATGGAGACCATTGATGTCCGTGGACTTCTTTGTCCCCTCCCTGTAATTCGTACGCAAGAGATCATTAAGAAATTGACTCCAGGAACAATTCTTACCGTGCTTGCAACGGATCCAGGTTCGCTCGAAGACATTCCAGCTTGGTGTCGAGTCCACGGCCACGCCGTACTCAAAACTGGCTATGACCGTGATGATGTCCATCTAATCATCCGGGTATCGCAACAAAGGTAAGGCCGAGTCCAACCGTTCATCTGGTTCCAATCTCAGAGTAACAAAAAATCCGGCATGCACTATTTTAGGGCGCCGATCGACTGCCGTTGACTTGTAGACCTTAGCTGCTCTATTTTGGTGCGCACTTAGCAAACACAGGCTGGGGAATCTTAAAGACGGGGGCAAAATAGAATGTGTCCAGATAACGCTACTCGTTTCTCGCACGATTTCGTTTAAACCCTCGACAATTTGCACAATCAGAGGGCGTCCTCATTACGCATTCATGATAATCGAACCCATCAACATACTGGACCATCTCAAATCGGCCGTGGTCGTTCTCGACCGAGAGTTATCCGTGCTTTACCTAAACCAAACCGCACAATCACTTTGCGGTCAAAGTCTACCCCGGTCTCTAGGAGTGCCTTTCCAAGATTTATTCAAAGATCCACACCTAGAGCCAAAGGCATTGAGAACGAACTTGGTCTCCGATCAGCCATTCACGAAACGCGAAACATCGTTACTGATAACGTCCAGTGGAGAAAAAATCACGGCGAACTACTCCATCTCGCCCCAACAAGATGGAAGCGTGCTCATTGAAATTGAACCACTTGACCGTTTCAAAAAAATTAACCGCGAAGATCAAAACCGGACTACTCAACGCGCGACTCGAGAGCTCGTGCGTGGCCTTGCCCACGAAGTAAAAAACCCCCTTGGGGGTATCCGCGGAGCGGCTCAACTGTTACAAGCAGAACTTCCAACTGAACAACACGAATACACAGCGGTCATCCTGGATGAGGTTGACCGTTTGCGACATTTGGTCGACAGACTGCTGGGTCCGGACCGGCCACCAGCGTTCTCCCAGGTCAATATCCACCAGATTCTGGAACGCGTCATCGCGCTAGAAACCGCCGACATTAAGACAAGTGATCCCAGCGATGACGCTGTGGAATTCATCCGCAACTACGATCCTAGTGTCCCTAATATACAAGCCGATGCCGAACAGCTGGTCCAGGCAAACCTAAACATCGTGCGAAATGCGCGTGCCGCGCTTGAAGCGGTCAACAACCCGATCATCACCTTAACCACAAGCGTCGTGCACCGGTTCACCATTGGGAAGCGCATACATCCACTAGTTGTCAGGATTACGATTAGTGACAACGGGCCCGGGATCCCACCCGACATCATGGATCAACTTTTCTTTCCCATGGTTACCAGGAAAGTCAACGGCCACGGTCTAGGTTTACCCCTGACGCAAGCGATTATCGATCAACACCGCGGCATTATCGACTGCGCAAGTTCTCCCGGTTTAACGACCTTCCAAATATACCTACCGCTTGAGCAACCTCGTCATGGCTAAACTGATCGTTTGGGTAGTTGACGATGACGATAGCATTCGGTGGGTGCTCAATCGC
>JAKUTI010000261.1 GCA_022448765.1 Pseudomonadales bacterium | reverse complement strand
GAAGGAGTTACGAGAGTTTGTCGCGTTGAGGCTCGCTGACTTTAAAGTACCGAAGCGGGTTTTGTTTGTGGATGAGATCCCGAAAGGCCCGACCGGCAAGATCCAGCGAATAGGACTCGCAAAAGCGTTTGGACTCGCTACGTGAGAATTTGTGTGTTCGGGGCGGGCGCCGTTGGCGGGTATATAGGCGCAATGCTTGCGAGAGCAGGTTGTGATGTGTCGTTGGTAGCGCGTGGACCTCAGCTCGCGGCGATCCAGCAGAACGGACTGACCTTGTGGCGTGCGGGAAAATCACAAACGTACGCGATCACGGCCACGGATTCAGCGGCGGAACTTGGGCCCCAGGATTTCGTGCTGGTCACGCTGAAAGCGCACGCGTTGCCTGGAGTGGTCGCCGATTTGCGCGAGCTCCTTGGGCCGGATACCGCTGTCGTGAGTGCGGTGAACGGCCTTCCGTGGTGGTATTTCCATGGCCTTGAGTCGTCCATTGCCGAACGTCCCCTCGAAAGTGTTGATCCCAAGGGCGTCATCTGGAAAGGAATAGGTCCGGAGCGAGCGATCGGCTGCGTTGTTTATCCGTCCGTTGAGGTATCCGAGCCAGGGGTGGTACGTCATCTATCGGACGATAAATTTAGTTTAGGCGAACCGTCGGGTGAAAAAAGCGAGCGTGTGCGAAGTCTGGCAAACGCGTTCATCGACGCGGGTTTAAAAGCCCCCGTCAGGCCACGCATTCGCGACGAAATCTGGGTCAAGCTGTGGGGGAATCTTTCCTTTAACCCGCTCAGCGCGTTAACGACCGCGACCCTCGATGTCCTAGCTCAGGATGAGGGGATCCGAGCCATTGCAAGGACGATGATGGTCGAGGCGCAGGCCGTTGGCGAAAAACACGGCATTCGATTTGCGGTCGACGTCGATCAGCGAATTGCCGCCGCTGGATCCATCGGCGCGCATCGAACGTCGATGCTTCAAGATCTCGAGCAAGGGCGTCCGCTAGAAATTGCGGCGTTGGTGGAATCCGTGATGGAAGTCGCTTGTCTGGTTGAGCAACCGACGCCGACCATTGATTTCATTCACGCATTGTTAAGACAACGAATTCAGGCGCGCGGTCTATAGGGTTCGCTTGATACGGACTGCCTGTTTTTCGGTTATCAGCCTGGGTAGCACTTTCGCGGTAAGCTAAGCCTGTAACAGGGGGATATTGAATGAGCAGTGTGCATTTTGGGGTGACGGTACCGCAGATCAAACGACCGTGGGTGGCGGCGGCAGATGCCGCACAGCAATTTGAGGCGCAGGGTTACGATTCAATTTGGGTCTGCGACCATTTTTACGGACCGCAATCGCCACAGCTGCCGATCCTTGAGGCGTGGTCGATGGTGTCGGCACTCGCTGCGATCACGAAGCGAGTGGAGATTGGAACCCTTGTGACTCCTGCCGGCATGCGCAACCCGGCGCAATTGGGCAAGATCATTGCCACGGCGGACAACATCGCGGGCGGGCGCGTTATTGCAGGACTCGGGGCTGGGTGGATGCCCCGGGAATTCACCGATTTTGACATGCCCTTTCTTTCTACGGGTGAACGCCTGGCTCAATTGGCTGAGACCGTTGAATTGCTGAAACGAATGTGGGGTGAGGAGGAAGAAGTTAGCTATAGCGGTCGATACGTGACAACGGAAAACGTGGTGTGCCAACCGAAGCCGCCGCGGCGTGTCCCGGTCTTGATTGGTGGTGCGGGTGAGAAGGTGACGTTGAAACTTGCGGCCCGAGAAGCCGATATCTGGAACAACCTAGCGGGTCACCACCCGTTACTCGAGCACAAAATCGACGTGTTGAAGCGGCATTGCGATACGGTGGGTCGGGACTTTAATGAAATCACACCAAGCCAACAGTGCTTAGTGACCATTGCAGCCACGGCAGAGGAAGCTGGACCGATGGCAGACAGAGCGCAAAAGATTTTTGGCGGTCACATGGGCGATCCGAAAGGTCCGATCGCGATCACGGGCACTCCTGATCAGTGTTGTGAGGCAATCGAGAAGCACGTAGCGATGGGTTGCACGATGCTGGTGATGGAATTTTTCGGTAAGGACACGGTCGAGCCGGCGGCATTGTTTGCGGAGGAAGTGGTCCCGCAGTTCCGTTGATGCGACCGCCCCCGGTTTGTCATCCAGGGTACCGTCATCCTCTAGTGGAGCGGGCGAACGCGACTGCTTCTGCGCCAATCTTCCCCGGCCGATACACAATCGGCACGCGCGAAGTGTGTTGAGATGGATCGTCTGAACTTGGTATCGCGGTTTCGCCCAGACCCATGAATTAGGAGTGGGTGAAACAACAGGGTGTCACCTGGCTCCATTTCGATGTGCACGCGGTCTTCCAGGTTGGGTGCCTCGATCCCGTAAAACGCAAAGTTAACGTACTCCCAATCTGGGTTTGCATGCTTTAGCAAACGTCCTTTGTGACTACCGGGTATAACGGCTAAACAGCCACTACGGCGAGTCGATGGAAGAATTGCGGTCCACGTCGCAACGATCGACTCGGGCGGCCGCAGACGGAAATACCGGAGGTCCTGATGCAGAGGATGGCGCCCGTCGACACCCGGTGGTTTGTTGAAGATATTGGTGACGATCGAGTAAAGCTCGTGACTTCCGAGCAATTCAACCACCGTTTCAAACAGGGCTGGGTGTCGCACGTACTGGTAAAGGTCAGGATCGTCTTCGAAGTTCAGTAGCTTATTGATGGCATGCAGGGGGGTTTCCGGTACGACCGCACCCTTGGCGATCATGACGTCTTGCATGAGCTTCATTTCGCTCGCTGGGTCTGCCTTGCCCTCGACGAATTCGATAAATCGATGGTTATAGCGTTCGAGTGATTCGGTGTCGATGAGTTCCTGCAGTAGGAGATAACCGTTGGATTGATAACTCTCTCGCTGTTCTTCGGACAGCATAGTCATCTGCCAGGTGCTAACGCTTCGACGCTTCGTAACGTGTCATCAAAGTAGTCGGCGGTGGGGACGGCAACGGGGAATATCATGCTCGAATCGAGACCGGCCTCTTGATACTCCACGAGCCGTGCACGGATGTCCTCGGCGGTACCGATCAAGGTCCGATCACGGATAAATGTTTCTGGAAGGGTCGCGAGCGCGATTTCCCGTTCGCCGTCTCGCCAG
>JAKUTI010000260.1 GCA_022448765.1 Pseudomonadales bacterium | reverse complement strand
CGATCCAACCCAACTACAAACACGTGCAGTCCTCGAAGGAGATGAATGGGTAATCAACGGCCGCAAATGGTTCACATCAGGTGCGGGGACCGCGGCTTATACCACCGCCATGGTTCGTACGGAGTCAGACGATACGCCTCCTCATGCCGCCTTCTCGATGATCATCGTCCCCACCGAGACTGTCGGTTACAACATCGTCCGTGATGTTGCGGTAATGGGTGAATTTGACGGTCACTACGAGGTTGATTACGACAACGTGCGAGTTCCGAAGGAGAATTTGCTTGGTACGCGAGGGCACGGATTTAAGATCGCTCAGGACCGCCTCGGCCCAGGACGAATTTTCCATTGCATGCGCTGGCTTGGGCAGGCTCAGCGCGCGTTTGACCTCATGTGTAATCGAGCTAACGAGCGCGTCGCTTTCGGAAAAACGCTGGCTGAACACCAACAAATCCAGAAATTTATTTTCGATACGGCCTGCGAAATTCAGGCGAGCCGATTGCTTACCCTACACGCGGCACAAAAGATCGACCAAGGGGACGAAGCTCGAATCGAGATCGGGTTGATCAAGGTGTATGGCGCGTCGATGCTGCACAACGCTATCGATCGGGCCATTCAGGTTCACGGTGCAAAAGGTGTGACCGAAGATACTCCGTTGGAACGAATGTACCGTCAGGCAAGGTTCGCGCGCATATACGATGGAGCCGACGAGGTGCATGTGCAGACCACGGCTCGCCGGTTACTGCGTTCCTATAGTGAGGGTGGAAATTTTGATTTCGGTACTCGATAAGGAGATAGATTGATGCTTGAGCAACACACGACAATTCAAACGGCGGACGGAGCCATGAACACCTTTATCACCTGCCCCGAAGAAGGCGGGCCTTATCCGGTCGTCATTTTTTATATGGATGCACCGGGCAAGCGCGAAGAATTGCATGATATGGCACGCCGGATCGCAACGGTTGGCTATTACGTAGTCCTACCAAACCTTTATTACCGGGATGTCATGGAATTTCATTTAGGCTTGCCGGGTGCCACGCGCGAAAGAATGCGCGAACTCATGGACAATCTCTCCAATGCCCTTGTGTGCGAGGACACGCAGTCTATTTTGGCGTTTCTCGAGGGAGAGGAATCGGCCTCGGACGGCCCTATTGGCGCGGTCGGCTACTGCATGAGCGGCCCGTTCGTTTTTGCGGCTGCAGCGGCATTCCCTGACAGAATTAAAGCGAGCGCGTCGCTACACGGCGTACGCTTATACACTGATGAGGACAGCTCTCCACACTTAACAGCGGACAAGATTCAAGGCGAGATCTACTTCGGTTGTGCTGAAACCGACGACTGGGCGCCGCCTGAAATGGTCGAAAAACTGGACGCCCATCTCGCGTCGACGGGCATCGATTACCGGATCGAATGGTATCCCGATACTGCTCATGGCTTCGTGTTTCCACAACGAGAAGGCATTTATCGCAAGGCGTCGGCCGAGCGTCACTGGGAACGACTCTTTTCATTGTTTAAAAGGAATCTTTAACTTCTCAAATATCGCTGGCCCGCTAGCCAGGTTACGTAGTCACGCGCGGCTAGCGTTCGGAACGCCAGCGGAGTGGTTTGGGCGTCCAACTGCCTAAACGTTCGCTGACCTTCTGATGCAGATTGCGATCAGCACCTCGCCAACGCAGATCGTCCAGATTCTCTTTAAGGGGCACGTTCGTCGCTAGGGTAGCGAGCGCTCGGTATAACCTTGCGTCATCGCGATGCGCGTTCAGGGTTGCCGCTAGCCTGGGCGCTCCTCGAATGGTTAACGACCAATCCTCAGAATTTGTGGGGATCGCCTCTATTGCGCCATAGACCGTTAACAGTTTCCCGGCCGTTTTAGCACCAAAACCCGGAATGCCGGGGATACCGTCGGCTGAATCGCCGACCAGCGCGAGCCAATCCGGGATGCTTGTCGGAGGGCAACCGTTGCGGGTGTGGACACCGTCTTCGTCGATGATGCGGTTGCGAATCCGATCGACCTGAACGATTTTTGATCCTGCCACACACTGACCAAGGTCCTTGTCGGGTGTCATGATCCTGACCTGAGTTACCGCTTCCCGCCAACGATTGGCCGCGGTCGCAAGGGCGTCGTCGGCTTCAAATCGGTCCATTGACCAAACAACGATGCCCAGGGCTTCAACGGCTTCCTCGACCAGGTCCATTTGGGCAGCAATTGCGGGTTCCATCCCTTCGCCACTTTTATAGTCGACAAAGAGATCGTTCCGAAAGGATTCGACGGGGTTGTCGAACGCCACCGCGACGTGCGTGGCTTGTTCCCTGGGATCGCTGAATAAGGCGAGCAAGGAGTCCATAACGCCTAACGTGGCTTTGACGTCGGTTCCGTCAGGGGCCACACGTTCGGGTCGCCGCGAAAAGTGAGCTCGGTAGAGCTCGAAAGTGCCGTCGACAACGTGCAGACGCATCAGCGCACCAAGTCATTCAAGGCCGTTCGGCACGACAGTCCGACGACACTTCTGGAACGTCGAACGGATGCCCAAGGGCTAATGCGCAGCCGACAAAAAAACATGCCTTAATACGTTAGCATGGCGTTGTCTCGGTGCGCTGGCTCTTGAGCGTTTTTGTCACGATCGCGCCGGGACCGCAAGAATCGGTGTGCTCAATCCTATGGTGGGTGTGGACCGAGTTGTGCGGGGGTTAGAAGGTTTGGGAGTGGACATTTGTCGAGCTTATTAGACGTAGACAACCTTCACGTGAGCTTTGGAAATGATCCGGCAGTTCGTGGCGTCTCGTTTACGATTGATGCCGGCGAAACGCTGGCGTTGGTCGGAGAAAGTGGTTCCGGAAAATCCGTGACGGCGCTCTCCGTATTGCAGTTGTTGCCCTATCCGCTCGCTAATCATCCTGCGGGTCGCATCACCGTCAATGGCGTGGATGTGATCGGTGCCGATGATCGCGAACTCCTCAAGATACGAGGGGGCGTGGTCAGCATGATTTTTCAAGAACCGATGACTTCGTTGAACCCCCTCCATACGATCGCTAAACAGGTCGGTGAAGCTCTCGTCGTCCACAAACGCTTATCGACCAAGGACGCGTTAAAGAGAACGCTTGAGTTGCTGCATTTGGTTGGTTTGCAGGATGCGGCGACTCGCTTAGGCGACTACCCACACCAGCTTTCGGGAGGCCAAAGGCAGCGCGTAATGAT
>JAKUTI010000026.1:10520-17656 GCA_022448765.1 Pseudomonadales bacterium | reverse complement strand
GAGTGGTCAGCGAAGTACGTGGAAGAGGGTAGGTTGTCGGGCATGGTAACGCTGGTCGCGCGCGGCGGCGACGTTGTGCACTTTGAGGCGATGGGCCAGCGCGGGTCGGAAGATCCTCGCCCGTTGACGCGAGATGCTTTGTTTCGAATCTACTCGATGACAAAACCGGTCACCTCGGCTGCGATCATGATGCTTATCGACGATGGCGCATTGAGCTTGGACGATCGGGTGGTGAAATATTTGCCGGAGTTGGCGTCGTTGACCGTCCTCAAGGACGGGGAGCGCCTACCGCTTGACAACCCGATTACCGTTCGTCATCTACTCACACACACGGCGGGCTTTTCATACGGCTGGAACCGTCGCGATCCAGTTGACGTGTTGTACGCGAAGGTGAATCCGGAGCAGGCAGCGGACTCGAACGATTTCTTGCAGCGATTGTCGGGGTTGCCGTTGAAATTTGAGCCGGGTAATCAATGGCACTACGGCGTGGCCACCGACGTGCTCGGTGTGTTGGTTGAACGAGTCAGCGGGAAACCCTTCGACGGGTTTTTGCATGAACGGCTATTTGAGCCGTTGGGGATGGTTGACACGTTCTTTAACGTACCAACGTCCAAGTTGGACAGATTCCTGCCCAATCACTTCTGGGACTGGCGCAATCGAAGGTTGGTCATGTTTACTGGCGCAAACAGTACCGAGTTCAAACAAGCTAATTTTTTTTCAGGGGGTGGGGGACTGGTGTCCACGGCGGCGGATTATTTTCGATTTACCGAGATGCTACGTCGGGGAGGTGAGCTCGACGGTACGCGTGTCCTTGAACCTGAGACGGTTTCGCTCATGACGCGTGATCATCTACCTGACATCGTGTCAGTGGCAAAAGATGGGACCAATAGTCGGTCCATTCTACGCCGAGGACGCGGGTTTGGATTGGGTTTCGACGTGGTCGTTGACGTGGCGAATCATCGAGGCGCTGCGTCCGTCGGCGACTATAGCTGGTCGGGTATTGCCGGTACGTTTTTCTGGATCGATCCGGCACTCGACATCGTTGCGATGGGCATGATCCAAGTCCTTAGATCGCCATTACGTTTGAGTTTCGAGCTGAAAAATCTTGTCCACCAATCGTTGATTAACGATGAAAATTGAATTTTTTTGGGACATCGGTAGTACCAATACCTATTTCGCTTTGCAGTTGATTCGACCGTTGGTGGAAAGGTACGGCGCTGAGCTCGAGATGCATCCGTTCAATCTTGGGTATGTGTTTCGTTACCATAATTATGTTCTTGCCGAGGAGCCTCAGGCGAAGTTACAGAATAGAGGTCGGGATCTGAGACGTTGGGCTGAACGGTATCAGCTTGGGTTTCGCATGCCAGATACCTTCCCGATTAAAACGAGTCGGGCGTTACGCGGTGCTCTGGTCGCTCGGGAATTAGACGTCGAGATGGCCTATGTCGATCGGCTTTTTACGCGTTACTGGGAAGAAAACGACGCGTCCATCAGCGAATACGAGGGGATCGCAAGCGTTGCTCAGGACATCAGTGTCGATCCGGATCGGTTTGTGGCGCGTTGCGAAGATGACGAGATTAAACAGGAGCTGATCGATATCACCCAGCGTGCGCTCGAACGTGGCGTTTTCGGCGCGCCATCGTTTTACATTGAGGGTGAGCTCTATTGGGGTAAAGATCGCATGGAATTCATTGAAGACGCCTTGCAAAAAGGCGCGTGATCCGCATTAGTCCAGGGTTATCGTGTCGCTGAAATTGGGCATAACCTTGCGGGAAAAAAGGTCTAACGAATCGTGGATTTGATCGGGCGTATGCAGACCGGCAGGAATCAATAGGAAGGCCTCGTCGATAGGTACTGCGGCGCTGACCTTTTCAATTTGCTTGTTTAGGGTGTCTGGCGAACCCACCAATAATTCTGGCATGCCTTGCCCAAACGCCGTCGCCCAGTTGTCCCAGAACCACTGCATGTCTTCGAATAGCGACCACGCCTTGGCATCCGTTTCGGCACAGATCATGATTCCTCCCCAGCAGGCTTCTTCCCCAGGGGCAACAACATGCCCGTGGGATTTCGCTTCTTCTCGCCATGCGTCCCAAAGCACTTCAAGAAATTCAGTATCCCCTGAGAGTACGATTGGCCGACCTTTGTATTTGGCCCAGAACTTGGCTGTTCGAAGGCTTTGCGAGAAACCACCGTAAAGCGGTATTTCGTCTTGAAGCGGCCGTGGCGCAATCCCAACTTCGTGGACACGCATTGAGTCGTCAACTCCCTCACCGAACTTTCGGTATACCGGGTGATCGTGAGGGTTAACAAAGTCTTCAGGTGGAAAGTTCCAGTACTTTCCTCTATAAGAAAAAGTATTGCTTTTTAATGCCTTAACAACAATATCTACAAATTCAGTGAAGTATTCACGGTTTCGATTATCGTCTTCAGTGTCTTTTGTCCATGGGCCAACTGCGGTGAGATCGGGCCTTACCTTGAAGTTCTCGACCCACCTGGCTTGGTAGCCGCGGACGAGACCCACGCCGAACCGACCATCAAGCATGTGGTCCATCGTTGCAATCTTTTCAGCGGTGGCCAAGGGATTGTTTGTGGTGGACACAAAACCGCAGGTCACCACTCGCATTGTCGAGGTGTGTTGTCCAAGCCACATGGCCATTAGGGCAGGGTCATTGGAGGTTTCAAACCCTTCGATTTGGAGGTGATGTTCTGGATGTCCGAAAGCGAAATATCCTCGGTCTTCCGCAAATGCCGCGTAATCACCGAGTTCCATAATCATGCGGTGGTACAGTTCGGGCCGGCGCCCGGCCATGCCTTGCTCTAGTTCCGCTCGTCTTCCGACGGTACAGTAGACGAATAGCCCGAATTTCATTCGGCGTCCTCCGACCTGAAGAGTAACATCGGCCTTGAGATTTTCCTTGGCTTTCGATCACTATATCGGGTCTTGTTGGGGCGCTTCGAGATGGATGACACGTGTCTGGAGTTCCGATTGACGGCCGAGGAGCGGCGTCAGTTCGACGACCAAGGGTTCCTCATAGTGACCGATGTGCTCGATGCGACAACGGTCAACAAATTGACTCGCGCTGCAGATCGCTTGACGAGGCGTTGGCGACCGGTCTATGAGCGTGATCGCGGATTGAAACCGCATCATCCGTTGAATGTTCTAGATTTCATTGGACAAGACGAGGACTTCCTCGCGCTCATCGATTTGCCACGAACGTTCATGAAAGTCGTGGATATTCTCGGTTGGCATATTCAGCTGTACCACTCGCATATGATTGTGACGCCTCCATTACCCCATGGGTACGAACCGCGTGCTGTGAGACTTGGTTGGCATCAGGATAGCGGCCGCTTGAATCTAGACATTGAGTCGTCTCCGCGACCAAGAATTTCACTTAAAGTTGGTTTTTTCCTTACCGACACGAGTCAACCCGATCGAGGGAATTTTCACGTGGTGCCTGGAAGCCACCATACGGATGAACTGTCCATGCCTGACGACGATGCAACAGATCATCCCGACGCGATGCCGGTACTGGCCGGACCGGGAGACGCGGTATTTTTCGATCGGCGGTTATGGCATTCGGCAGGTCGTAATTTCTCGAGCATGACGCGGAAGGTGCTCTTTTACGGGTACAGCTATCGTTGGTTGAAACCGAGGGACGATATGACCGTTGAGCATTACATGGAGCACTCGGACCCGGTTCGGCGGCAGTTGTTGGGCGCAAGTCCAAACGGTGGCTTTGGCTACACGTCGCCGACAGACGAAGACGTCCCGTTGAGGACGTGGTTAAAAGATAGGTTAGGAGACGACGCGGTTGTGATTTGATCCAAGATGCCGGATTCGGCCGTCAGATCGGTCAGACCCTAAGCATGATGCCAGTAGGCTCCAATCCCAGCAGAACTCGACCAGCATCCTCCATGTTTTGAGGTGCGACCGTGGCGTGTTGTCGGATTACACGCGCATCTCTTGCGAGTCGTTCCAATGGATGCCCGATCTGATTTGCCGTTGTTCCGGAGGCGGTCGCAACGATGTCGACGACTTCCGCGATCGCGATGGCTGCGTCGGAACAAAGGACATGGACTAGCGCGCGATCGCGTTCGGGGAGGGGATCACCTGCAACGACCAACGACCAGTTTTTATCGACCTGTTCAAATACGGCGGCCCGAACGCCGCGCAATCTTGCTTCAGCCTTGGCTACGGCGAGTTGCGCAGCGGGTCGATCACGCAGGGAGCGGCTGTTAAAACGAGGGGTCTTTGACGTAGCGAGTTCAACGAATGCGTCGATTGCGGCGCGTGCGATACCCAGTCCGACGGCCACTTTATTGAAAGCTAGACGATTCCCTAGCGGTAATCGAAGCTGGGCCGACCGTTCGCGGTGGCCGCCCATGGGTTCGACGATGCGATTGTTGTCGACAATCACGTCGTTGATTCGGACGTCGTGTGATCCCGAGCCTCTCAGTCCGGAAACATTCCAGGTGTCGACGATTTCGTAATCGCCCTCCTCGACGATGGCATAGTGAAATCCGTCGTCTACGGTAGCGCCGTTTTCATAAAGCCGGACGGTTGCTCCAAATACTTGGGCATTGTGGATACCGCTGACGAACTGCCATTGTCCGGACACATTCCATCCATCATCGCATCGTTCGGCTCGACCTGCTGCCGCGGTCGAGCTCGCCATAATCGTTAGGGGATCCGAGATCAATTCGGGACAGGAGACCAACGCGGGCGCGACCAATCCGAATGTCTCGATTCCGATCATAAGGTTCCACCCGGCGCTACCGTCCGCCTCCGATACGGTCTCGATAACACGCATTTGGGTCAACGGATCCGTGTCAGCCCCATGGCAATCAAGTGGTGCTGCGATACGGTAAAGTCCAAGACCCGCGAACGCCTCAGCAATGGGTCGAGGGAGGTGCCGTTCCTGTTCTGCCAGATCCGCGTACTCGCGAACGAGAGGTGTTACGGACTCTGCACGCTCCAGATAATTGATCTGCGTCATTAATCCAAGTCTACCTGTCGAAAGGTCCGGTTGCCTCGCGAGTCGAAATGCTTATGGTCGTGGAGGCACGTTGACGAATGCTATCGACCGCGGACGGCGTCGTGAACTTTCCCGAGCGTATCGATGATCTGGTCGATACTTCGGGCGCCGGCCTGGAAAATCGCGGTGGCATTTAGCGCCCCCCATTCAAATCCCATACGTTCAACAGCCTCGACTCTCGCGACGACACGGTCAAGATTCTGGTAGAACTTTTTTCCTTCGTCGTCTCTTGGCGGTACGTCGAGCATCATCTGGTAGCCGATTTCTCCAGGATCTCGCCCGGCGACTTCGGCATAGCTGGATATTTTGTCTTTGCAGCGTTGAGCAATCGCTGGATCTTCGATGGCGGTGGCAAGCCAACCGTCGCCAATTTCGCCCACACGCTTTAGTGCAGCATCTGCATTGCCGCCGATCCAGATTGGCAGATTCTTTCCTTGTGGAGGTTTAGGTTCCATGGCCATTGCTGTGGATGAGTAGTCCTCGAATTGATAGTCGACTTGGTCGTCACTCCAATACGAGCGTAGTACTGCGATGGCTTGGTCCATTCGGCGACCGCGATCCGTGAACGATTCTTCGAGTGCATCGTATTCGGATTCTTGCCAACCAACGCCCACCCCTAGACGGATCCGGCCACCCGTTAGCGTATCCAGTGTGCTGATTTGTTTAGCGACAAGTACCGGTTGGCGTTGGGGAAGCACTAGGACCTCAGTGCCGAGCCCGATTTCCTTGGTGTGTGAGGCGACAAACGCCAGCGTCATGAGCGCTTCAAGAATGGGCATTTGTGGTGGATACATAGGTGCCGCGCGGGTAGCCGTCGGATATCCCATGACGACGTGATCGAACATGTCGAGCTGGTCATAGCCTATATCCTCGATGGCTTTCGCCAACTTAACGACTCCTTCACCCCCTTCCCGGTAACTGACACTGGGGAACTCGACAGCTAATTTCATCCCGATTCTCCGGTCGGACGTCCAGCGGTATGTTATACACGAGCCCCGATCTAAATGGGGTCAGCAAAAGATTGCAGTACGTACAACCCATTCGAGCAGCAGCTACGATCGTGTTGGTGCGGAGCGCGCTGGATGACTTCGAGATATTCATGGTCCGACGTACGACTCGCGCGGTCTTTGGCGGAGGCATGTATGTGTTTCCGGGCGGACGGGTTGACGGCGATGACCATCTGCAACGCTATGACGCTCTGTCCACGGGACCTTCAGTGGGTCAACGATCGCAGCGGCGAGCGCTTGGTAACGAATGGCGTGGCTATTGGATCGCTGGAATTAGAGAGTGTTTTGAGGAAGCCGGCTTGTTGCTTGCGTACGATGGCGAGGGAATGTGGCTAGACGATCTCGGAGAGGAGCTCAAGCGGCGACTCGCCGGCTATCGACAACAAGTTCACGATCGCGCTATCACGCTTGCGGACCTTTGCGAAAAAGAGCAACTAAGGTTGGCGATTGATCGGGTGCACTACTGGGAACGCTGGGTGACGCCGCAGGGAAGTCCCAGACGTTTCGACACACGCTTCTTTGTCGCCGAAGCCCCCGCGAGGCAATTGGGTCGACACGATGATGGCGAGACGGTCGATAGTCGCTGGATCACCCCCGCTGATGCGATAAAGCAGTCCGACAAAGGTGCGTTTGGCCTCATGTCAGTTACCCGAAAACAACTCGCGGCACTTTCGTCGTATCGAAGTGCAAAGGACCTTGTTGAAGCGCTCGAGGCCGAGCGAAGGTTTATCATCAATCGACCGAGGATGGTCACTGGTTAAGTAGGGCAGGGACGTTTAAGTCCCTGCCCGATTGGAGTGGGGTCAGTTAGTAAACCCCTGACCCCCCTACCTTAGATATCACAAATCACCTCCTTCTATTTCCGCCCGACAAGTGATCATTATGCGCGTCTAAGTGGGCCTAAAAAAGGGGCCGTGGCTAGACTTATTCAACTAGACCAGTTCGTCGATTCGAGAACCGTTCAGTAACCGGATACCATGACTCCGACATCACGGCGATACTGATGAACGAACGGTTTCAGGTAGATATTCGAGGGCTCCCGGTTACCGTGGATATTCGACGGAATAGCCGCCGACGAACCCGGGTCGGCATG